>CAYXIY010000007.1:0-34217 GCA_964465475.1 uncultured Acidimicrobium sp.
CTATGCGACCGGCCAGGTGCTCGTGGTTGACGGTGGCTTGACGCTGGTGATGTAGCTGGGCGCCTAGACGCGCTCGAAAGTATCGACCTCGGCTCTGAACGCCTTGACCATCTCCGGGGTGATCGAAGCCTTCGTGCGTTGGATTGCGGCAGTCACATCTTCGAGGGAGATCACTGGGGCATCACCGTTTACGCGGGCCCGAGCGAACGCATCCGCCGCCGCACGCTGCGCAGCAAGGTCGACGTCACCTGGAGTGAACCCGCTGCACTGTTTGGCGAGCTTGGATGACTTCACGTCCGCATCGACTGCCATCTCCGACAGTGCACGGTCCCACAACGCGACGAGTGCATCGTGGTCAGGTGGCCCGATCCCGACGACGAGGTCGAAGCGTCCCGGGCGAAGTACCGCGGGATCGATGGCATCGACGAAGTTGGTGGCACACACGAGCAGTTTGCCCGGTCGGCGGCGAAACTCGGGTATCGACTTGAGAAGCTGGTTGACGACGCTGACACCGGCAGGCCGCTGGGCGCGGGCCGGCGCAATCTCGTCAAACTCGTCGATGAACACCACGACATGTTCGAGCTGACCAAGCTCGAGGAAGGCCTCACGCAACTCGTTCGCTGGGCCGCCGTCACCACTCGACATCTTCGAGGGAAGGAGTTCGACGAACGGCCAACCCAGGCGACCAGCCATTGCCTTGGCGAACGTCGTCTTACCCGTTCCTGGTGGGCCGAACATCAACACCGTGGCGGGTGGTCGGAGCCCAACTTGGGCGGCAAGTGCAGGGTCCGACAGTGGCGCGACGATTCGCGTGTCGATCAGGGTCTTCTCGCGCTCCATCCCAGAGGCCGCATCCCACAGGTCGCCGTCGAGGATCTGGCCACCCCACTTGTCGATGATGCGGACTTCGCTCGGTTCGAACGACAAGTGTTTTTCGTAGAGCACCATCCCGGTCTTCGGGGTGAATCCGCGATTGAGGAGAGCTTGTTCACCCACTTCTCCAGGACCGAGCAAGGCCGAGATCTTGCGCACCCCAAGGTGGAGCAATCGATCCTCGAGACCACGTGCAAGCGCAGAACCGATGCCGCGTCGCCTCCACTGTGGAGATAGTGCGACCACCTGCGTCCAGGCGCGATCCCCACTGACCCTGGCGCTCGCCAGTCCGATGACCGAGCCCTGGGCAAGTGCCACGACGACGACTCCGTCGTTCACGTCGGCAATGAATTGTGCTGTCTCCATCGGTGTGCTGTCGGGAAGCGAGCGCAACGACTCGAGGAGGTGTATCGCCGCGCCGAGATCGGCCGGGGCGAGGTCACAGATCCGGTATTCCATGGGACTACGGCCTCCGCGATGAACTCATCGTGATCGTCTCCACTTGAGACCTCCGTCCTCGAACGCTCCACTCACACCGACGTGCAGATGGGGCGATTGCTTCTGACTGTACGACGCACCAACCACTGAAACGAGATGAATGGGCGGTCGTCACCGCTTCGAGACGACACTGTCATCTGTTCGTCATATTCATGCCAGGTGTCACACCACCCCGCCATTCAGGGGTACTGTGACTAACGGACCTTCATTCGAATCCATTCGGCTTCGGGGTCCACATGGAGGAATGTCTATCCGATGGAAGAAATGACAGGGCTGGTTACCAGCAACCACGACCTCGTATACAACGCGCTCTCGTTCGCCACGGCGACCTTGGGCATCGCGTTCGTCTACTTCTTGGTCTCCCGCAACCGCGTCTCCCCGGCGTACCGCAGTGCGGTCACGATGTCGGCGATGATCTGCGGAATCGCGGCATATCACTACTGGCGCATGTTCTCGAACTTCGCCGAGGGCACCTGGAACGAGGGCTACCGCTACGCGGACTGGCTGCTCACCGTTCCGCTACTCGTCGCTGAGCTCGTCGTCGTCTCCGGTGTATCGAAGGCAGTAGCCAAGAAGGTCACACCGCGACTCGTCGTCGGTGCGCTCCTCATGATCGCCACCGGTTACCCGGGCGAAGTCGCCGCACATGGATCCTCGGACCGCACCCTGTGGGGCGCGATCTCGGGCGCGTTCATGCTGTACGTGCTGTACGAGCTCTTCGCAGGCGAAGTCGGCAAGGCGCTCAAGGGCCAGGCTGGCGAGGTCGGCAAGAAGCTGAACAACGTTCGCTACCTGCTGCTCTTCACCTGGGGTATCTACCCGATCTTCTACATCCTCGGTGACGAGACCAGCTGGCTTGCCAAGCAGATCGGTCTGTCGGTCGAAGAGGCTGCCACCGTCATCCAGGTCGGTTACTCGGCCTCGGACGTCCTGGCCAAGGCCGGCTACGGCCTCGTGATCATGTCGATCGCACTCGCTCGCAGCGAGTCCGAGGGCTATCGCGCCGCTTAAGTACGTCGACGAATTCGTCGAAGAAAAGGCCCCGGGGAAACCCGGGGCCTTTTCACTTTCCGAGAAGCTTCTTGCGCAACGCATCCAGTGCGCTGATCACCGACAGTTGGCGCATCTGGTCCCGCACACCGGGTAACGCAAGTGTCGTCGAATGCGTCGTGTCGTCGGCGAGAACGATCCCGATGCACAGGGTGCCCGGTTTCATCCCGTCCTGCTCCGACGGACCCGCCACACCGGTGAGGGCAAGCCCGACGTCGGATCCGAGCACGCGCTTGGCGCCGACCGCCATCTCGACGGCGGCCCGCTCGTTGACCACCTCGCCCGGCGTCACTCCGAGCACGTCGAACTTGACCTCGCTCGCATAGGACACGATCGACCCGCGCAGCACCTCACTCGAGCCCGCGACGTTGGTGAGGCGTCCCGCGACGAGACCGCCGGTCACGGATTCGGCGAGACCAAGCGTCAGGCCACGCTCGCGCAGCATTTGCAACACGACCGATTCCATCGTGTCGTCGTCGACCCCGAACACGACGTCGCCGACGACTCGCCGCACGCGGGCGTCCCACTCGTCGAGAAGTGCCGTCACCGCGTCGCGGGAGTCGGCCTTGGCGGTCAGGCGAACCTTGATCCCCTCCCAGCCACTGGCGAGGAACGCAAGGGTCGGATTGCCGAGTGAATCGAGCTCGCCGATCACGTCGTGGAGTCGCTCGTTCAGTCCGCTCTCGGATTCGCCCCAGGTGCGCAGCGTGCGGCTCGCGATCACCGACTGCGAGCCGCTGCGCGCGAGCAGGTCGGGCAGGATCGCCCGCTCGAACATCTCGTACAACTCGAAGGGCACGCCCGGCACCGCATAGATCACCTTGTCACCGACCGGACAGATGAGCCCGGGTGCGGTTCCGCGACGCTGCGGGATGATGCTCGCCCCGACGGGAACCATCGCCTGGCGCATGTTGATCTCCGGCATCCGCCTGTTGCGCGAGGCGAACATCTCGGCGATCACCATGCCGACCTCGTCGTCGAATTCGAGCGTCGTGCCCATCACCTCGGCGAGGGCCTCGCGGGTGATGTCGTCGTGAGTCGGACCCAAGCCGCCACACACGACGAGTGCATCTGCGTCCGCAAGGGCCGAGCGGATCGCCTTGACCATTCGTGGCAGGTTGTCGCCGACCTTGACCTGCACGCAGGAATCGATGCCGGCCATCGCCATCTGCTCGCCGAGCCACGAGGAGTTCGTGTCGACGATCTGGCCGAGGAGCAGTTCGGTGCCGACGGCGACGACGTCGCAACGCACGATCAGGCTCCCTTGTTGGTCACCGCGCGCATCGCATACTGCGCACCGCTCAGGATGGTGAGCGAGACCGCGACCCACAGCGAGACCTTCCAGGTGATCGGTGCGTCGCTCGCGGTCCATGGCAAGACCGCGAACCCGACGGCGACCTGCTGGCTGAGCGTCTTCAGCTTGGCGGTGCGGCTCGCGGGCATGCTCACGCCCTTGGCTCCGGCGAACACGCGATAGAGGCTGATGGCGATCTCGCGTGCGGCGATGATGCCGACGAACCAGGCGAACAACCCCGAGAACACGCCACGGCTCACGAGGACGAACATCGACCCGAGCACGGCGACCTTGTCGGCGAGCGGATCGAGGAACGCCCCGCTTCGCGTCGTGCCGTGCTTGCGCGCGAGTTGACCGTCGATCACGTCGCTCACGCACAACACGAACCACAGGCCCGTCGCCGCCCACGAACCACCGGACCCGTCTGGAATGATCGCAAAGAACAGCGGAGAGACGAGGAGCCGGCTGACGGTGACGGCGTTCGCCCACGTGCGAATCGCGCTCGGATCAGTCGCCATCGTCGACCCCGAGAGACGCACCGACGGCGACGAGATCGGGCCCGAAGGCATCCTGGATCTCGACGTCGGTGATCATGCCGACCTGCAGACTACGAGGTACGGCGATGATGCCGTCAATCGAGGGCGCCTCGCGATGGCTGCGCGCGACGCCCGGCTCGTCGACGAGCACCGAGAGCGTCTCCCCGATCAGCTCGTCACGTTTGGCGGCCGTGATCGCATCCTGCATCTCGCGCAACTCGGCGATGCGCTCGGCCATGAGCGATGCGGGCACCTCACCGGGAAGCTCCGCCGCATACGTGCCCTCTTCCTTGGAGTACGTGAAGAATCCGCACCAGTCGAGCTGGGCCTCCTCGACGAAGGCACGCAGACGATCGTGGTCCTCCTCGGTCTCGCCGGGATAGCCGACGATGAAGTTGCTGCGGAACGCCGCGTTCGGGTCGCGGCGGCGGATGTCGGCGATGCGCTCGAGGAACCGTGCTCCGTCGCCCCATCGGCGCATCCGGCGCAAGTGTTCCTTGGACACGTGTTGGAGCGAGAGGTCGAAATACGACACGCCGGTGGCGATGATCGAATCGATCAATGCATCGGTCAAGTCGCTCGGGTAGAGATACAACAGCCTCGTGCGCTCGACGCGTGCGGCGACGGCGTCCACGAGCGACACGATCGACCCCGCACCGAGTTCGTCCGGGCGATCCTTGCCGTAGCTCGCAAGGTCCTGAGCGACCAACACCACTTCGGCGACCTCGAGCTCGTCGACCTCGCGCAGAATCGACGCCACGTCACGACTGCGCTGCGGGCCACGAAACGACGGAATCGCACAGAAGCCACACGTGCGGTCGCACCCTTCGGCGATCTTCACGTAGGCCCACGGATGAGCAGACTTCGGTCGCGGCAGGTTCAACAAATCGAAACTCGGCACCTCACCGGCCGACACCGAGAGCGGCTTTCGCCCGAGTGCCACCGGGACGCCGAAGCCCGCAACCTGGTCGACCTCGGGAAGTGCCTCGCGCAACTCGTCACCGTACCGCTCCGCCATGCACCCCGTGACGACGAGACGGGACCCCGACTTGCGGGTCTCGTCCAGGGCGAGCACGGTGTCGATCGACTCCTTGCGCGCCTCCTCGATGAAGGCACACGTGTTGACGACCACCACGTCGGCAAGGGACGGGTCGTCGGTGGCCACCAGACCGTCGCGCACGAGGGTTCCGACGATCTTGTCGGAGTCGACGTCGTTCTTCGGACAGCCCAACGTCTCGACGTAGAAGCGTTGGGTCACGCACAAATCCTAACGGTGCGCGTGCTGCGGACCGTTCAGTTGAAGTTGAGGCGCAGTCCCCCGTGACGCCACGGCATCGACACGACGCGGCCGGTGCCCGACAGGGTGAGATACGCGGTGTCGCCACCGAAGCAGATGTTCGTGGTCAACGGATCGCCCGTGAGGATCTGCTCGACGATCTCACCCGTCGGAGAGATGACGGTGATTCCCGCGGCCTGCAGACCGAGCGTGGCGACGCACACGTTGCCTGCGCCATCCACGGCGAGCGAATCGAGCAACTGCAACCCCGGCAAACCACACAGGCAGTTCGCCGGATCGAGCGACGAATATCCCGCGAGCACGCCGGGCGAGGCGACCTGGGCCTGATGCACGCGACCGGTGAAGGTCTCGGCCCAATACAGCGTGTTGCCGTCGGGCGACAGGCCGATGCCGTTCGGCGCCTCGCACGGGAACACCACTTCGGTGATCGAGGATCCGTCGCAGGTCGCGTAGTAGATGCCGGTGAGGTCCGCACTGCGGCCGTGACGGATGCCGTGGTCGGTGAACCACATGCCGCCGGCGGCGTCGAAGACGAGGTCGTTCGGTCCGCGCAACGGATTGCCGTTGCACTCGGTGTAGAGGTCGCGTAGCTCGCCTGTCGCGAGGTCGAGTCGCTGGATCTTGCCACCCGAATAGTTCGACGGCTCGAACGGGCCGGGGAACGTGAGACCGAGGAAGTCGACCTCGGTGAACGACCCACCGTTGTTGCACACGTACAGCGCACCGTCGGGTCCGAAGGCGATCCCGTTCGGACCACCGGGAACCTCTGCGAGCGTCGTCTTCGTGCCGTCAGGTGCGATGCGGGTGATGCGCTTGCCGAACATCTCGACGACGATGACGTTGCCGTCGGCGGTCGCGATCGGACCCTCCGGAAACTTGAGACCACTGGTCAGTTCGGTGAAGTCAGCCATGAGCGAACCGTAGTCGCTCTGGCGAGGGCCGATTAACTGGCTTGCTGGAGGGCTTCGAGTTCCTCGATCGACATCAGCACCTCGCGAGGCTTGGAGCCCTCGCTCGGTCCGACGACGCCGCGGGATTCGAGCAGGTCCATGAGGCGACCGGCGCGGGCGAAGCCGACCTTCAGCTTGCGCTGGAGCATCGAGGTCGAACCCTGGCGCGTGCGCACCACGAGGTCCATCGCCTGACGCAACAGATCGTCGTCGTCGGCATCCCCCGTCGTTCCACCGATCAAACCTTCTGCCGCGCTGCCCTGCTGTTCGCCGTCGACGCCGGAGACGTAGACGACTTCGGGCGCCTGGCGACGCCAGTGGCCGACGACCTTGCGCACTTCGCTCTCGTCCACCCACGCCGACTGCACGCGCTGGGCGACGGAGGTGTTGCCGGGAAGCATCAACATGTCACCCTTGCCGATCAGCTTTTCTGCACCGGGCTGGTCGAGGATCACGCGGCTGTCGGTGAGCGAGGAGACGGCAAAGGCCATGCGTGCCGGGATGTTCGCCTTGATCACGCCGGTGATCACGTTCACGCTCGGACGCTGGGTGGCGACGATGAGGTGGATGCCGACGGCGCGGGCCTTCTGGGCGATGCGCGTGATGCACTCCTCCACGTCGCGCGCCGCGACCATCATCAGGTCGTTCAACTCGTCCACGACGACGAGGATGTAGGGCATGCGGGCGAACTGGCTGCCCTCGACGCTCTCTTCGTTCAGGTCTCCGCGGTCATAGGCGGCGTTGTAGCCGACGATGTCGCGGAAGCCGGCCTCGACGAGCAGGTCGTAGCGACGCTCCATCTCCTTGACCGCCCAGCCGAGGGCGTTGGCGGCCTTCTTCGGGTTCGTCACCGGCGGCGTCAACAGGTGCGGCAGCCGCGCGTACTGGGCCATCTCCACCTGCTTCGGGTCGATCAGGATGAGGCGAACCTGGTCCGGAGTCGACCGCATCAGGATCGAGGTGATGATGCAGTTGATCGCACTCGACTTGCCCGCGCCGGTGGTTCCCGCGATCAACATGTGCGGGGTGGTCGAGATGTTCAAGAACACCGAGCGACCGGCGATGTCCTTGCCGACGCCGACGTCGAGCGGGTGCATCGCGGTGCGCGCCTCGGAGGAGACCATCAGGTCGCCGAGCGAGACGAGTTCGCGCTGGGCGTTCGGCACTTCGATGCCGATCGCGGACTTGCCCGGGATCGGCGCCAAGATGCGCACGTCGGTCGCCGCCATCGTGTACGCGATGTCCTTGGACAACGACGTGACCTTGGCGACCTTCACACCACCACCGAGCGACAGCTCGTAGCGCGTGACCGTCGGGCCGCGGGTGTAGCCGACCATCTCGGTCTCCACGTTGTGTTCCTTCAGCGCGTTGACCAGCAGCTCTCCCCGTTCGCGCACCAGGCGCTCGTCGGCCTTTTCGTGGCGGGTGACGGTGAGTAGGTCGAGATTCGGGAGACTCCACACGCTCGGTTGTGCGCCGGGACCAAGCGGCATCTGCTGCGGCTCCGCCTTGACCACGGCCTTGGCCGTCGGGTTGAGCGACGGCGCGACCGGAGCCTGGCGCTCCTCGCGACGCTCCTTGCGCTTCTTGCGCTCGCGCCTCGGGCGCTCCTGCGCTTCGTCCTCGTGGCGACCACCGAACTCTTCGTCGAGGGAGATGTCGTAGAACTCGGGTGCGCGTCGCTCGTCGAGCACGTCGTCGAAGCCGTCCTCGACGTCGGTTGCGTCGCGACGCGCGTAGTTGGACACGCCGTTGGCCCACGCGGAGAGTCGTCGATACAACTCGATGGGCGTGTTGCCGGTGATGAGGAGCACCGCACAGAACATCACGGTGAGGAGCACGATGACCGAGACCCAGTCGGTCGTGACGCGGGCAAGCGGAGCTCCGAGCATCCAGCCGACGCCGCCACCGGCGTTGCGCAGGGACGAGACGTCGCTCGTGGCGATCAGCACGTGGGCGATCGACAACTCGGCGACCACCAAGGTGGCGATGCCGAAGGTGACGCGGATGCGGTGCTCGAGCGTCGCGCGCTTCATGAGCGCCACGCCCGCGGCGACGATGCCGATCGGGGCGACGTAGCGACCGAGCCCGAAGAGGAAGGCGAACATCGCATCCAAGCCGCGGCCGAGCGGGCCGGCGACGTGCAGATAGATGGACAGGGACAACACGACACCCAGGCACACGAGGGCAATCCCGCCGAACTCGTGCTCCCTGCCGGCAATCACCGTCTTTACGAGCGAGGGGCGCCGAGCGGGCCGGTAGGACTCGATCTCGTCGTCGTCCTCGGTGAAATGTGAGCGGACCACCCGGGGTCGGGTCGTGCCCGACGATGGGCGCGACGAAACTGGGCCCTTACGGGGCTTGGTGGCCATGAACCAACGGTACTCCCGGGGTCACCCCAGAATCGGGAATACCCCCTGTGGTGCTAGGCCTGCGCGCCGAGTGCGACCGGAAATCCGCGGGACTCCCACGCGATCATCCCGCCCGTCACGTTGCGCACGTCGAAGCCCCTTGACAGCATCCACGCGGTCACCTTGGCCGAGCGATTTCCCGACCGACACATGCACGCGACTCGTGCGGACGGATCGATTTCACCGATGCGTTCTGGTAGTTGTGCCATCGACACGTGCACCGCATCTTCGACGTGGCCGAGTTCCCATTCGTCGTCTTCGCGCACGTCGAGCACGACGTAGTCGTCGATCTTCGTCCGCAGATCGTCGACCGAGATCGCCGGCAGCGTCGCGGGCAGGTTCGCGTCCGCCCATGCCCCGTACCCCCCGATCACGTCGGAGACATCGGTGAACCCGTTGGCACGAAGCAGGCTGGAGGCGATCATCGAGCGATATCCGCCGGCACAGAACACGACGGTCGGCGCGCTGCGATCCAATTCGTCCATGCGTGAATACAGCTGGGCCACCGGCACGTTGCGCGAGCCTGGAACCGTTCCAAGCTCGACCTCCCCGACATTGCGCACGTCGATCGTGACGAGGTCACGAACCGAGGCGATGCGTTCGGCGAAAGAGTCGAAGGTGAGCCGAGAACTCTGCTCGATCACGTCCTGTCGACGCAAGAAACTCGACATTGGGGACTCCAGTGCGCCGACGACGTTGTCGAAACCGATGCGCGCGAGCCTGACCTTGGCCTCGCGCTCGTGCCCGGTCTCGGTGACGAGCACGATCGGAGTCTCCGGCGTGACGACCTGACCGACGTACTCGGCAAAACGGCCGCTCAACCCGACGTTCACTGATCCGCGCACGTGACCCTGGGCGAACTCGGACGCCTCACGTGCGTCCACCACGACGGCTCCGTCGGCCTGGCAAGACAACAGCTCCTCCATCGTCAACGCTGCGATGCTGACGTCGTCGGCGAGCAGGTCGTGGGCCTCACGATTGCGGTTGGCGGCGAACATGAAGTACATCGGTGCGGCACTCTGGCCTTGCGTGACAGCCTCGACGAACTGCTCAATACTCATCGGCGCGAGCGCATAATTCGTGCGGCGCTGCTCACCGATCGTCGACACGGTCTCCGAGGAGAGGTTCTTGCCGCAGGCCGATCCGGCACCGTGTGCGGGATACACCTTCGTCGCGTCGGGAAGCGTCAACAGCTTGTCGTGCAGGGAAGAAAACAGTTGTCGGGCGAGGTAGTCCGCAGTCACGCCGACGCTCGCGAGCAAGTCCGGTCGGCCGACGTCGCCGATGAACAGCGTGTCTCCAGTTAGCACGCCGTGTGGTTCCGAGTTGGGCCCTTCGGGACGCACGACGATACAAATCGACTCTGGCGTGTGTCCTGGAGTCGACAACACCTCGAGGTCGACAGAGCCGAGCGACAACCTCTCCCCGTCCACCATTCCGCGGATCGGGAATTCGACGCGCTTCATGGCTGCTTCGCCATAGACGATCTCGGCGCCCGTGGCGCGTGCGAGTTCGAGGTGCCCGGAGAGGAAGTCGGCATGGAAGTGAGTCTCGATGACGGCGACGATGTCGAGCCCCATCTCGCGCGCATCGACCATGTACTGCTCGACGTCGCGCAGTGGATCGACAACGACGGCACGCTTGGACACTGCGTCGGCGACGAGATAGCTCGCCTGCGACAGGCACCCGAGGTAGTACTGCTTGAAGATCAGGTTTGACTCGGCCACGAGTTCAGGATACCCTAGGGGGTATGTGCAGACAAGTCGAATGCAACCAGTGCAAGAAACCAACCTGGGCTGGATGCGGCGCCCACGTGGAGCAAGTCCTCGGCCACGTTCCTCCCGCGCAGCGATGCCAGGGACATTCGTCCTCGACCGGCGAGAAGAAGTCGTTCTTCTCCCGCCTCCGCAAGTGACCATGGAATTCTCCGCCGACGTGAAGGCCGAGCTTCACACGCGGCTGCGCCGGATCGAGGGTCAGGTGCGCGGACTCCAGGCAATGCTGAACGAGGATCGCGATTGTCGCGACATCGTCACGCAATTGGCTGCGGCCTCCAAGGCACTCGACCAAGTGGGGTTCAAGCTGCTCGCCGCGGGTCTGTCGTCGTGCATGGAGAACCCACGCAAGTCGGCAAAGGCCGGCTACTCGGTCGACGAGGTCGAAAAACTGTTCCTCAAGCTGTCCTAGTTCGGGGATCGCGTCGCGCATGACGCGACCGGCGCCAACAAAAAATCCCACGGCGTTATGCCCTGAACTGCGCACACATCCCCACGATGCCGAGGTCCGACGTAATTGACCGCGCTGTAGCACTGTGTGCTACGGTTGCCCGATGGCCGAGGTCATTAGCCAACGCGAGTTCCGCAACGACAGCGGAGCGATCATGAAACGCGTCGAAGCTGGCGAGTCCTTCGTCATTACGTCGAATGGACGCACGATCGCGGAACTTCGACCGCTCCACCGGGGTCGAAGTGTTTCCCGTGACGTCGCGCTCGCCGCATTTGCAGGAGCACCTCACGTCGACTTCGACGCCCTGCGCCGAGATCTCGATTTGACCGCCGACCCGTACATCGAACTCGGCGACGCATGATCGCAGACGTCGGCCTCCTCGACACGTCGGTCGTCATCGACCTGCACTCCATCGACCCTCGCCTCCTCCCGCGAGAACTGTCGATCAGCGTCATCACGATGACCGAACTCGTGACCGGACCGCTCGCAACGTCGGATCCTCGTGAGCGGGCACGGCGTCAGGACGTCCTGCAGCGAATTGAATCACTGGTCGACCCCGTGCCGTTCGACATCTCGTGCGTGCGCGCCTACGGCCACGTCGTTGCTGCTGCACTGTCGAGCGGCAAGCGACGCACCCGACTGCGCTCGAATGACCTGCTGATTGCAGCAACCGCAGTCGCGCTCGGCGTTCCGCTCTACACCAAGAACCCGAAAGACTTCAGCGACCTGTCGTCCGTGATCGAGGTCGTCGACCTTTCCGCCGAGAACTGACGACTCGCTCAGGTCTCCATCACGACGGGCACGATCATCGGCCGGCGCTTGGTGCGCTCGGAGACGAACTTGCCCGCCGCGCGACGAACTTCTTTCTCGAGTGCGTCCACGTCGCGGGTGCCGTTGGCGAGCGCGCGCTCGACGGCGGTGGCGACCGCCTCGCACCCCTCTTCGATCAAGTCCTCTGCCTCGGGTGCATAGACCCAGCCGCGGGTGATGATCTCGGGTCCGACGAGCACCTTGGCCGCGGCCACGTCGACGGTGACGACGACCACGACCACGCCCTCTTCGGCGAGCACGCGGCGATCGCGCAACACGCCCTGGCCGACGTCGCCGACGATTCCGTCGACGTACAACATGCCGGCGGGCACGCGACCCGTGCGCTCGATGCCGTCGTCGGTGATCGTGATCACGTCGCCGTCCTCGCACAACACGACGCGCGACTCGGGCACGCCCATCGAACGTGCGTGTCGGGCGTTGGCCACCATGTGGTGGTATTCGCCGTGGATCGGCACGAACCACTCCGGTTCGGTGATCGACAGGTACATCTTCAAGTCCTCGGCCTGGGCATGACCCGTGGCATGCACGTCGGCGATGCCCGAGTGCACGACGTCCGCACCGGCGCGCAACAGTCCGTCGATCACCCGATTGACGTTCGATTCGTTTCCGGGGATGGCGTGGCTGGAGAAGATCACCGTGTCCTGTGGGCCGACCTTGACGAACTTGGAGTCCCCGCGGGCCAAGAGCGACAACGCCGCCATCGGCTCGCCTTGTGATCCCGTCGAGATCACGCAGACCTTCTCGGGTGGATAGTCGTCGATGTCTTCGATGTCGACGAAGCACTTGTCGGGCAACCTGATCAAGCCGAGGTCGCGCGCCATGCGCACGTTGTTGATCATCGAGCGACCGAGCGTGGCCACCACCCTGCCCGCATCGACTGCCGCCTCGGCGATCTGTTGCACGCGGTGGATGTGGCTGGCGAAGCTCGCCGTGATGATGCGCTGGTGGCGGTGCTCGGTGAACAACTGGCGCAACACCACTCCGACGCTGCGCTCGGACGGGGCCGAGCCCCGCTCCTCGGCGTTCGTCGAGTCCAACATCAACAACCTGATCCCGTCGCCGGCGGCGAGCGCGCCGAGTCGGGCGAGGTCGGTGCGTCGGTCGTCGACCGGTGTCAGGTCGATCTTGAAGTCGCCCGAGTGCACGATGACGCCCTGCGGGGTGTGCAGCGCGATGGCATGGGCGTGTGGAACGGAGTGCGTGACGGGGATGAACTCCACGTCGAACGGACCGATGTAGCGACGCTCGTTGTCGACGACGGGAACGAGCGTCGTCTTTCCGAGCAGTCCCGCCTCCTCGATGCGGTGTCGCGCGAGTCCGAGGGTGACCTGCGAGCCGTAGATCGGAAATTCGAGTTCGCGCAACAGGAACTGCAGTCCCCCGACGTGGTCCTCGTGACCATGCGTGGCGACACAGCCCTCGATGCGGTGCGCGTTCTCGCGCAACCACGTGAAGTCGGGCAAGACGAGGTCGATCCCGTGCATGTCGGCGTCCGGGAACATGAGACCGCAGTCGATGAGCAAGAGCCGGTCGTCCTGTTCGACGACCATGCAGTTGCGACCGATCTCGCCGAGACCGCCGAGGAAGACGATGCGAACGGGCGCCGGCATCAGCTGTTCGCCGAGCGTGCCGCGCGCAGGTTCGCGAGCACGGTGCGCGCACGATCCTCGAGACCTGCCGGTGGCGGACCCATCGGCAGTCGCGCCTCGCCGACGTCGAGGCCGAGCACGTTCATCATCACCTTGCTCGGCAGCGGGTTCGGGTTGTCGTCACCCGTCTCATACGCGAAGCTCTCGAGCAGTCGCGCGTTCACCTTGCGTGCGCCGACGACGTCACCACGCTCCCAACACGCGAACATCTCCTGGTGGTCGGTCGCGCTCCAGTGGGTCGCCACGCCGATGACGCCGCATCCACCGATCGACAGGAACGGAAGCGTGAGGTTGTCGTCCCCGCTGTAGAGCTCGAAGCCACTCGGCGCCTGGGACATGAGCACGGCAGACTCCGCCGGGTTGCCCGCCGCATCCTTCAGCGCGACGACGTTGGACACCTCGCGAGCGAGACGCAACAGCACGGGCGTCGAAATCTTGCGACCGGTGCGCACGGGGATGTCGTAGACGACGACGGGCAGGCTCGTTGCGCCGGCGACCGCGCGCATGTGCGCTTCGATGCCGACCTGCGACGGACGGTTGTAATACGGAGTGACGGCCAAGATGCCGGCCGCGCCGAGCGCCGTTGCTTCCTTGGTCAGGTGGATCGAGTGGGCGGTGTCGTTGGTGCCGGTTCCGGCGATCACCGGGATGGTGACCGCTTCGATCACGGCCGAGAACAAGCTGAGACGCTCGTCGTCGGTGAGCACGGGCGACTCGCCCGTCGTGCCGGCGATGACGAGACCGTCGTTGCCGTTGTCCTGTAGCCACTTGGCGAGGCGCCGCGCACCGTCCAGGTTGAGGGAACCGTCCGCATGGAACGGCGTCACCATCGCGGTGACCACCTTCCCGAATCGTGCCATGGACGACAGACTACTCAGGCGCGCATGTGACGCCGAAGTGGATTCGTCAGTGGGCGGCCGGAGCCTCGCTGCCGAGTTCGAACTTCAAGTACTCCTCGCCGGTGTTCTCCCAGTCCTCGAACTGGATGACGCCCATCTCCTCGAAGCGGTGACGCAACCACTTGTCGTTGCGCTCGAGCAGGCCGAGCTTCTTGCAGTTCGGGACGATCTTTGAAAACAGCATCTGCTGGAAGATCTTGCGGCCCGGGTCGTTGATCATGAGCGGCACGACGGTCTTCGGATCCACGCCCATGTGGTGCCAGACCTCTTGCTGCAGGAAGCGGTCGCGCATGCGGATGCTCGCCTCGTAGGCGAACTCCTGGCGATCCTTCATCTCTGCATCGCTCATCCCGTCGTAGACCTCCTTCAGGCTCAACACGCCGAAGGCGACGTGACGTGCCTCGTCGCTCATCACGTAGCGCAGCAGGTGCTTGAGGAGTGGCTCGGTGGTCAACTGGTGGAGGAAGCCGAACGCGGCGAGCGCAAGGCCCTCGACCATGATCTGCATGCCGAGATAGGTGAGGTCCCAACGCGAGTCGTTGACGATGTCGTCGAGCAACATGCCGAGGTGCGTGTTGACCTGGTAGCCGCCGCCGAGCTTTTCGTCGAGGTAGCGGGCGAACACTTCGACGTGACGCGCCTCGTCGACGACCTGGGTGCTCGCGTACAACTTCGCGTCGTACCACGGAACGGTCTCGGTGATCTTGGCGGTGCAGATCAGCGCGCCCTGTTCACCGTGGAGGAACTGCGACAACATCCACTTGCGACCCTGGATGCCGAACTCGAGCCACTCCTTGTCGCCCCACTTTTCGAGCTTCGTCCCCGCATACCACGCCGGGTCGATGCCGTTGCCGAGGATCTCCTGGTCGGCCGCGATCGACTTTTCGATGTCGACGTCGGTGTCCCACGGGATGTCGGTCGTGGCGTTCCACTGGCCGACCTTGGCCTTCTCGTACAGCTTGCGCAGCTGCGGGCGAGCGAGCGAGTAGTCCCACGTGAAGATCGTGTCCGCGTCGTTCTTTACCGCGTGCAGGACCTCGTTCGGGTCCACCATCGGCGTGGACAGGATGGCCTCGACGTCGTTGATGTCGTCTCGACCGATGATGCTGCGATTTTCTTCCCCAGTAATCGTCATGGCTGAAGCCTACGGCACGACTGCGGGCCAAGTTAGAGTTGGACCCGTCGCCGGGGACCCACCCCGCGACCCCTTCACCGAAAGGCATCCACCATGCGTAAGTCCCTCATTGGTCTTCTTGCGGCAGCCAGCCTCGGCCTTGCGGCCTGCGGTGGCGGCAGCTCCGGATCCGACTCTGCGGCCGAGGTCGCCGCGGGCGGGGGCAACGAGTGCACCGCCGGAAACACCCTCGAGGCGGGCAAGCTGACGATCGGCACCGGTGCCCCGGCCTACTCGCCGTGGGTCGAAAACGACGCCCCCGAGTCCGGTGAGGGCTTCGAGGCCGCCGTCGCCTACGCCGTCGCCGAGACGATGGGCTTTGCCAAGGAAAACGTCGTCTGGGTGCGCACCACCTTCGACGAGGCGATCCAGCCGGGCGCGAAGAACTTCGACTTCAACCTCCAGCAGTACTCGATCACCGACGAGCGCAAGCAGACGGTGAGCTTCAGCGACTCGTACTACACGACGAACCAGGCGATGGTCGCCTACGCCGACTCGCCCGTCGCCTCGATGACGACGCTCGCCGAGCTCGCCAACGTGAAGTTCGGCGTGCAGTCGGGAACGACCAGCTTGGACTTCGTGACGAGCGTGATCGCACCGACCACCGAGCCGTACGTCTATGACGACAACGCCGCCGCCAAGGCCGCGCTCGAGGCCAAGCAGATCGACGCGATCGTCGTCGACCTGCCGACCGCGCTCTACATCAGCGCAGTCGAGATCGAGGGCACCAAGGTCGTCGGCCAGTTCCCGGCGGAAGCCGGCGGAACGACGGATGAGTTCGGCATGGTCTTTGACCTCGAGAACCCGCTCGTCGACTGCGTGAACACCGCGCTCGCCCAGATTCGTCAGGTCGGCACGCTCGATGCGATCGAGCAGCAGTGGCTGTCGGACAACATCTCCGCACCAGTCATCAGCGAATAAGGAAACCTACGCAACGCAACGCTGAACGCCTCGCGTTCGAACGCCGGCAGCGCCGACGCAGCACCGCAATTGCTGCGCTGAGCACTGCCGGCGTCGTTGCTTTGCTGGTCATCTTCATCCCGCGCATGCCGCGCTGGGATCGGGTGAAGGCGAGTTTCTTCGACGGGGAACGCCTCGTCGACTCGTTCCCCCGACTGCTCGAGGCGTTCGTGTTGGACGTCAAGATCTTCGCCTGGACCACGCCGGCGATCCTGGTCGCCGCACTCGGTCTCGCCGTCGCCCGCAACACGCGCAACCCGGCACTGTTCCCGCTGCGCGTCTTCGTCGTCGCCTACACCGACGTGATGCGCGGCGTGCCGGTGATCTTGTGGATCTATCTCATCGGCTTCGGCGTCCCGGGCATCGGACTGGAGCGTCCGTGGAACTCGCCGCTTCTGTGGGGGTCCGTCGCCCTCGGCCTCACCTACAGCGCATACGTCGCAGAGGTCTTTCGTGCCGGCATCGACAGCGTGCATGAGTCCCAACGCGCGGCCGCCCGCTCGCTCGGGCTCTCGAGTGCCCAGACGATGCGCCACGTGGTGCTCCCCCAGGCGATCCGCCGTGTCGTGCCGCCGCTCATGAACGACATGGTCAGCCTGCAAAAAGACGTCGCCCTCGTCAGCCTCATCGGCCCGATCGAGATCCTGCGCCAGGCCGGCATCGACAAGTCCAAGTTCGCCAACTTCACGCCGTACGTCGGGGCCGCGCTCATCTTCCTTGCGATCACGATTCCGCTGACCCGATTCACCGACTGGCTGCTCACGCGCGAGCGCGACCGCACCGGATCCTCGAGGGTGAGATGACGACGAAGCTGTCCGTGCGCGGGATCACCAAGTACTTCGGTGACAACCGAGTGCTCTCCGAGCTGTCGATCGACGTCGCCCCGGGCGAGGTCGTCACGTTCATCGGTGCGAGCGGATCGGGCAAGACGACGTTGCTTCGCTGCATCAACCTCTTGGAGGCGATCGACGACGGCTCCATCCACTTGGACGACCTCGAGATCACCCGCGTCGGCACGGATCCGAACCCGATCCGCCGTCGCGTCGGCATCGTGTTCCAGAGCTTCAACCTGTTCCCGCACATGAGCGTGATGCGCAATACGACGCTCGCGCTCACCGAGGTCCTCGGCCACTCGCGCGAGGAAGCCGAGACGACGGCACACGCGCTGCTGTCCCGCTTCGGCCTCGCCGACAAGGTGGGCTCGTATCCCGACCGACTCTCCGGGGGCCAGCAACAGCGCGTGGCGATCGCCCGCGCACTCGCGCTCAACCCCGAGGTGTTGCTGTTGGACGAGATCACCTCGGCGCTCGACCCGGAACTGGTCGGCGAGGTGCTCGACGTGGTGCGCGAGCTGAAGGGTTCGGGCATCACGCTGCTCATCGCCACCCACGAGATGGGGTTCGCGCGAGAGATCAGCGACCGCGTGTGCTTCCTCGCCGACGGCACGGTCGCAGAGACCGGTCGACCCGATCAGGTCTTCGGCGCACCGACCGATCCACGCACGCAACAGTTCCTCGCGCGCGTGATCACCTCCGGTCGACTCGGCTAGTTCTCCGGCAACACGTAGTCGGCGAAGCGCTCGCGCAAGGTCTTCTTCGAGAACTTGCCGACGCTGGTCTTGGGCACCTCGTCGATGAACACGACGTCGTCGGGCACCTGCCACTTGGCGAGCGAACCGCGGACGTGGTCGAGGACCTCGTCCTTGGTCATCGACTCACCCGGGTTCAACACGACGCAGGCGAGCGGTCGCTCCGACCACTTCGGGTGCGTCACGCCGATCACGGCGGCCTCCTTGATCTTCGGATGTGCCATCAACTCGTTTTCGATCTCGACCGACGAGATCCACTCGCCTCCGGACTTGATCAGGTCCTTCGTGCGATCGACGAGGCGGATGCGGCCCACGGGGTCGACCGTGGCGACGTCGCCGGTGCGCAACCAGCCGTCGGCAGTGAAGCTTTCGTGTGCACGCTCGTCGTTGTAATAGGTGGCCGCGATCCAGTTGCCGCGACACTGCAGCTCCCCGCTCGTCTCGCCGTCCCAGGCCACCGGTGTCGTCGTGCCCGGCTCGACGACTCGCGCGTCGACACCGAAGGCGATCTGGCCGACCGTCGTGCGCAGTTCGGCCTGCTCGGCGACCGGAAGCAGTCGATCCGCGGCCGACAAGTTGCACACCGCGGCGATCGGTGACGTCTCGGTCATTCCCCAGGCCTGCAAGATCGGCAGCCCGGTCTGCTCGCGATAACCCTCGGAGAGTGCCTTCGGCACCGCGGACCCGCCGCACGGAATCGCACGCAGCGAGGACGTGTCGCGACCCTTCAGTTCGGGCAACACCGCCATCCAGATCGTCGGCACGCCGGCGGCGACCGTCACCTTTTCCTCGACGATGAGATCCGCGATCGCCTTGCCCGACAGGTCGGGTCCCGGCATCACGAGGTTCGCGCCACTGGCGACCGCGGCGTGCGCGAGACCCCACGCGTTGGCATGGAACATCGGCACGACCGGCAGGATCGTGTCGCTCTCGCGCGCACCGAGTGAGTCCACCGTCATCGCCCCGAACGTGTGCAGGAACGTCGAGCGATGGCTGTAGACGACGCCCTTCGGATTGCCCGTCGTGCCGCTCGTGTAACACATGCTCGCGGCCAGGTTCTCGTCGGTGATGTCGAACTCGACGGGACTGGCTGCGGCCAACAACGTCTCGTAGTCGTGCACCTCGAATCCCGGCACGGAGGACGGCGCCTCGCCCTTGCCGTCGTCCATCACGACGAGGTGACGCACGGTGTTGAACGTGGGCAACAACGGCGCGATCAGCGCGAACAGCGACCGGTCGATGAAGATGACCTCGTCCTCGGCATGGTTCACGATGTAGGTGAGCTGCTCGGGAAACAGGCGGATGTTCAGCGTGTGCGCCACGCGACCGGTGCACGGCGGCGCGAAGTACAACTCGAGGTGACGAGCCGAGTTCCAGGCGAACGTCGCGACGCGACCGTCGCTCGAGATGCCGAGGGTGTCGAGCACGCCACCCAACTTGCGGGTGCGCTCCGCCCACTTCGCATACGTGGTTCGTTCGCGACCGGTGCCGGTCGCGGTCACGATCGTCTTGTCGCGGTGATACTTCTCGGCGCGTTCGAACATGTGCACCAAGGTCATCGGCGTCTCTTGCATCAAGCCCTTCATGGCCACCCCCATCGTCTGACTGCCCAAACGGTACCAACTGGGCTAGGTTGCTCCGAATGCGCAAGGCCGTCGTCAGCTTCACGACGTTGCTCTTCGTGATCGGCACGATCGGCAGCAACATCGGCCCCGCCCTCGTCGACGAGCGCCCCCGCCTCGTGCTCGCGCTGTCCTCGCGCAACCGCAACCTGTTCGCCTCGGTGCCCTACATCGACCAGGTCTCCTACTGGGCGATCGGCTTCCCGCGGATCTTGGCCGCCGGCGTCGCGCTCTACCTCGTCGGTCGCTGGTACGGCCACCGGGCCATCGGCTGGGTCGAGAGCAACATGGGAGAGCTCCCCGCCATCTATCGCTGGACCGAACGCGCGGTTGACCGCGCCGGCTGGCTCGCCCTCATCCTGATGCCCGCGAGCAACGTGGTCTGTGCCCTCCTTGGTCACCGCCGCATGAAGCCGACCGTGTTCCTCCCCCTCATCAGCCTCGGCATCGTCATCAAGCTCGTCGTGCTGTGGGCCTTCGGCAAGAGATTCGAGACCCAGATCGAGTCGTTCCTCAACGCCATCGAGCGCTACCAGTGGTGGGTGGTCGGGGCGCTCTTTGCGCTGTCTTTCTTCCAGTCGGCGAGGAAAGGTCGGCCAAAGTCCGACTAGTTTGTCCCCCAACCACCCGTCTCCAGGAGGACACCCATGGCCGCCAAGAAGGCCCGCAAGACCACGAAGCGCTCGACCAAGAAGGTCGCCAAGAAGAAGTCGGCCCGCAAGCCGGCGAAGAAGTCCGCGAAGAAGAAGGCCACCAAGAAGTCCGCGACCGTGACCCTCGGCGGCAATCCGGTGCGCACGAGTGGCGTGTTGCCGAAGGTCGGCGCGAAGGCACCGGCGTTCGCCCTCACCACCGGCACGCTGTCGGAGATCGGCCCGAAGGAACTGAAGGGCAAGCGCGTCATTTTGAACATCTTCCCGTCGATCGACACCCCGACGTGTGCGACGAGCACGCGCAAGTTCAACGAGTTCGCGAGCTCACTCGCCAACACCGAGGTGTGGTGCGTGTCGGCCGACCTGCCGTTCGCCCAGGGTCGCTTCTGCGGCTCCGAAGGTCTCGCCAACGTGAAGACCGCGTCGTCGTTCCGCACGAACTTCGGTCAGGCCTTCGGCGTCACCCTCACGAGTGGCGTCTTGAAGGGCATCCTCGCCCGCGCGGTCGTCGTGTTGGACGAAGACGGCGTGGTCACCCACACCGAGCTCGTTCCCGAGATCGCCAACGAGCCGAACTACGAAGCCGCCCTCAAGGCGTTGCGCTAGTTCAGCCCTCGGGGCGGACGCCCCCACTCCACAACACTCAGTCGTAGAATGAGGCCGTGATGGAAAAATCCATCGTTATCGTCTCGTCACACGCCGAGGCCGAGAGCGACGACATCGCGTATTGGCACACCCAGACCCGTGATGCGCGCATCAGGCACATGTTTGAATTGCGGCGGTTGAATTATGGACCAGATCGAATATCCGAGCGACTTCAGCGAATTCTTGAGGTTGCTCCACTCAAATCACGTTGAGTTTTTGATCGTTGGCGGATTTGCCGTCGCACTTCACGGTTACCCACGCACAACCGCTGATCTCGATATCTGGGTTTCCCGCACTGCAGAAAATGCGCGTCGCATAGTCGAGACACTCAGCCAATTTGGCTTTTCGCGGACAGCGCTGAATGACCAGATGTTTCAGGCACCAGACCAAGTCATTCGAATGGGAATTGCTCCCAATCGAATCGAGATCCTCACGGATATCGACGGAGTTGAGTTCTCACAGTGCCTTGATCGTGCCGACTACACGATCATTGACGGCATCCGAATTCCGGTGATTTCATTGGACGACCTCCGAACAAACAAAGCAGCAAGCGGGCGTCCGCGTGACATAGACGACCTCCATCACCTTCCATCGCCCGATGGTCGCTCCGACTGAAGTTGCGCTAGTCAGATTCCGAGGAAGGTCTCGAGCCCGAGGGTGAAACCCTTGTGCTCGGAGATCTTCTTGCATGCAAGCACGACGCCGGGCATGAAGCTCGAGCGCTCGACCGTGTCGTGGCGGATGGTCAGCGTCTGACCTTGCGTGCCCAGGATGACCTCCTGATTGGCCACCACTCCCCTCATCCGCACCGCATGGATCGGGATGTCACCGGGCCCCTTGGCGCCGCGCGCGCCGGGGACGGCCTCGTGCGTCGTCGGATCCTTGGCCCACGTGTCGCTTGCCGCGGCCATGCGTCGCGCGGTCGCGAGCGCGGTGCCCGAGGGTGAGTCGGCCTTGGCATCGTGGTGGATCTCGATGATCTCGGCGGTGTCGAAGAACGGAGATGCGATCTCCGCGAAGCGCATCATCAACACCGCACCGACGGCGAAGTTGGCCGCGACGAGGCAGTTCGAGTTGGTGAAGGCCTTGCGGAAGTTCTCCAGGTCGGCGTCGGTGAATCCGGTCGTGCCGACGACGGCGTGGATCGAATGCATCGCGAGCCACGGCAGGGTGACTCGTGCGGCATCGGCGACGGTGAAGTCGACGGCGACGTCGACCTTGGCGTCCGCGAGCGCGCGCAACTCGGAGGAAATCGTGATCCCGTGGATCGTGGCACCGGGCGACACGGGGTCGACCGCGGCCACG
Organism: uncultured Acidimicrobium sp.; assembly: GCA_964465475.1. Lineage (GTDB taxonomy): Bacteria > Actinomycetota > Acidimicrobiia > Acidimicrobiales > Ilumatobacteraceae > UBA3006. The sequence goes on from CAYXIY010000007.1 coordinate 22,462, forward strand.
AACTCGAGTGCGGGATCGGCGTGCACGGCGTTGCACACCGTGGCACCCATTCGTCCGGCTGCCCCGATCACTCCGACGCGTGTCATGAGGCGAGGCTAGCCGTACGAAGGTGAATGGTCGGCGGGATTAGTTGCCGTTGAACTCGTTGTCGAATTCGTCTTCGAAGCTGACGGCGACTGCGTCGCTCGGCGCAGCGTTGCCCGAGGAATCGTCACGGCGCTGACCACGGTTCGGCTCGCGGCGACCACCACGGTCGTCGCGATCGCGACCACCGCGATCGTCACGGTCACGTCCGCCACGGCCACCGCGATCGTCGCGACCACCACGGTCACGACCACCACGTCCGCCACGGTCGTCACGGCCGCGTCCACCGCGGTCGTCACGTGGGCCGCGCTCACGAGGACCACGGTCCCCGCCTTCGCCGCCACCGGAGCCCTTGATCACTTCGCCGTCCGGGCCGATGAGCGAGAGGCTCACCTTGCCGCGGTCGTCGATGTCGTCCACGCGCACGGTCACCTCGTCGCCGAGGTTCAACACGTCTTCGACCTTCGAGACGCGCTGGCCGTTGCCGAGCTTGGAGATGTGCACGAGGCCGTCGCGACCCGGGAGGATGTTGACGAACGCACCGAACTGGGCGACGTTGACGACGCGACCCGTGTAGGTGGCGCCGAGTTCCGGCGTCGGCGGATCGACGATCGCCAGGATTCGCGCCTTGGCGTCTTCGACCTTGGCGTTGTCGGGCGAACCGATCGTGATGATGCCGGTTGCACCGTCGTCGGAGACGTTGATCTCCGCGCCGGTCTCCTGCTGGATCGTGTTGATGACCTTGCCCTTCGGTCCGATGACCTCGCCGACCTTGTCGAGCGGGATCGTGAAGGTCGTGATCTTCGGTGCGCTCTCGGCGACCGTCGCACGCGGTGCGGCGATCGTCGCGTTCATCACGCCGAGGATCTTGAGACGTGCGTCCTTGGCCTGCTGCAGTGCAGAGGCGAGCACGTCGCTCGGGATGCCGTCGATCTTGGTGTCGAGCTGCAAGGCGGTGACGGCGTCTGCGGTGCCGGCGACCTTGAAGTCCATGTCACCGAAGGCGTCCTCGGCTCCGAGGATGTCGGTGAGTGCGGTGTACTTGCCGCCCTCGTAGATGAGACCCATCGCGATACCGGCGACGGGTGCCTTGATCGGCACGCCGGCGTCCATCAGCGAGAGGCTCGATGCGCACACCGAGGCCATCGAGGTGGAGCCGTTGGACGACAGCACCTCGCTCACGAGACGCAGCGTGTAGGCGAACGTCTCCTGGTCGGGAACGACCGGGAAGAGCGCGCGCTCGGCGAGCGCTCCGTGACCGATCTCGCGACGCTTCGGGCTGCCCACGCGACCGGTCTCACCGTTGGCCCACGGGGCCATGTTGTAGTCGTGCATGTAGCGCTTGGAGGTCTCCGGAGTGATCGAGTCGATCATCTGGTTCATCTTCGGCATCGCCATCGTCAACACGTTGAGCACCTGGGTCTCACCGCGCTGGAAGAGTCCCGTGCCGTGTGCGGTCGGGATCAGGCCGACCTCGGCCGAGATCGGGCGCAGGTCCGCCGGACCACGTCCGTCGATGCGCACTCCCTCACCGATGACGCGCTGGCGCACGAGCTTCTTCGTGAGCGAACGCACGGCCTCCTTGATCGCCTTTTCCTGGCCGGGGAACTCCTCGGCAAGGGCGGCGAGCGTCTCGGTGGTCGCTGCGTCGGTCGCGGCGTTGCGGTCGGCCTTCAGGGCGATGCGAATCGCCGGCTGGAGCTTGTCGGTGGCGACGCGCTCGACGGCTGCGAACAGCTCGTCTGAGTAGTCGAGGACCGGCGTGTACTTGAGCGGCTCGATCGGACCGCGGGTGGCGATCACGCTGGCGACGAGTTGGCGCTGCAGCTTGATCGACTCCTTGATCCACACCTTGGAGGCGTCCAGACCGGAGGCGATGACGGCCTCGTCGACCTTCGGGGCGCCGCCTTCGTAGAACTCGAAGGACTTCTCGGTGCCACCGGCCTCGACCATCATGATGGCGACGTCGCCGTTGTCGAGTTCACGACCTGCGACCACGATCTCGAAGGTGGCGTTCTCGCCCTCTTCGAACGTCGGGTGCGCGATCCACGTTCCGTCCTGGCCGTAGGCGAGGCGAACCGCACCGATCGGGCCGTCGAACGGGATGCCCGAGATCATGAACGACGCGGATGCGGCGTTGATCGAGAGCACGTCGTGCGGGTTGACCTGGTCTGCACCGATGACGGTGATCACGACCTGGGTCTCGTTGCGGTAGCCGTCGGGGAACGCCGGGCGAAGCGGGCGGTCGGTGAGGCGACACGTGAGGATCGCCTGCTGGCTCGGGCGGCCTTCGCGACGGAAGAACGATCCGGGGATCTTTCCTGCGGCGTATGCGCGCTCTTCGACGTCCACGGTGAGGGGGAAGAAGTCGATTCCGTCGCGAACGCCCTTGGCGGCATTCGCGGTGGCGAGCACCTGCGTCTTGCCGATGCGGGCGACCACTGCGCCCTGCGACTGCAGAGCGAACTTTCCGGTCTCGAAGGTGAGTGTTTTGTCGGTGCCAGAAACTGGTGCCGATACGGAGATGGCGTCAGCCATGTCTATGTCCTTTCGTCCGTGCCGCGTCGTGTCGACGTTTCTCGGCCCGGTGTGGGGAACAACCCCCCGATTCCCAGTCGGCAATCACGCGACCACTTCGCCCACATCTCGGGCCGCGCTATCAGCGACTGACAACCGGTGTCTGGTTGTTCGTCTATGTGTATTCCTTGACGTGCTCTATGACCCCGAAGGGGCCCCTTGCGGGGATCTGCCCTTAGCGGCGCAGACCGAGATCGTCGATCAGCTTTCGATACTTCTCGATGTCTCGGGCCTTGACGTAGTCAAGCATGCGGCGACGACGTCCGACCATCATCAGCAGTCCTCGACGGCTGTGGTGATCCTTGTCGTGGCTCTTCAAGTGCTCGGTGAGGCTGTTGATGCGCTCGGTGAGCAATGCAATCTGCACTTCAGGCGAACCGGTGTCGGTCGCATGGGTGCGGTGCTTGGCGATGGTCTCGCTCTTGGGAGCAGTTGCCATAGATCTGCCTTTCGTGTGCCCGCGGGATTGCGGGACCTTGGGTCGCCTGCGTCGGATGACGCTTGGCATCGCATCGGAGGTGTGGCCCCAATGGACCCCCTCACCCTATCGGTGTGGGCAGGTCTTTCGACCGCCAAACCCCTCCTGGTCGGCAGGACCATATAAGTAGTGTGAGTTCTCGTGTTCACGGGAATCGTCGAGGAGCTGGGCAAGGTGTCCTCCCGCGAGGGAAGCCGCCTGCGCATCGAGGCCCGCACGGTGCTCGAGGGCTCGGGCCTCGGCGCCTCGATCGCCGTGAACGGATGCTGCCTCACGGTCGTGGCCACCGATTCGGCGAGCTGGTGGGAAGCCGACGTGAGCGAGGAGACCTACTCGCGCACCAACCTCGGCCGACTCTCCCCCGGTGACCCGGTCAACCTGGAGCGACCGATGGCGCTCGGCGAACGACTCGGCGGACACATCGTGCTCGGCCACGTGGACGCCGTCGGCACCGTCGTCGACTCCGCGCCGAACCTCGTCGTGCGCATTCCGCGCGAGCTCATGCACCTCATCGTCGAGAAGGGCTCCGTCACCGTGGACGGCATCTCACTCACCGCATACGACCTGACGAGCGACACCTTCCGCGTCGCCGTCATTCCGCACACCCAGGCCGTCACCACCCTCGGCGTGCGACGACCGGGCGACCAGGTGAACATCGAGATGGACGTGCTCGCCAAGCACGTCGAGCGACTGATGCAACCACACACGCGACGCTCGTGGTGGAGACGATAGGGATGGCCAAGGAACTCGGCGAGTTGCGCGACCAGATCGACCAGATCGACGCAGCGATCGTCGCACTGCTCGCCCAACGCATGGACGTCTGTCGCCAGGTCGCCGAGGTGAAGGCCGGCACCGCCACCAGTGTGATCCAACCGGCGCGCGTGCGCGAGGTGCTCACGAGCCGTCGCCAACTCGCCATCAACGCCGGAGTCGATGCCGACTTCGCCGAGCAGATCTTTCGCACGATCCTCGCCGAGACCCATCGCATCGAAGTCGCCCACGACCATCCGACGACGCCACCGACGAAGGTCGCCGACACGCTCGCGAGCGCGCTCGACACCGTCGCCGTGCGCATCGATCACGTCGTCGTCACCGTCGCCGACCTCGCCGCCGCGAGTTCGTTCGCCACGACGCTCGGCTTTGCAGTGCGCGCGACCGAAGACGCCGACATCGTGACCGCCGATGCCGGCGGCGTGACCGTCGTGCTCGTCGGACCGGGCAACGACCCGGCCGTGAAACGTCACCTCGCCGAACACGGCTCGGGCGTCCAACACGTGGCGATCGAGGTGTTGAACGCGAACTTCGTGAAAGACGCGCTCGCCTCGGCGGGGATACCGATGCTCACCGACGTCGTCGTCGACTCGGCTGGCCACGAACAGCTCTTCACCGTCGTCGATCCCGCCACCGGGGTGCAGTTCGGCTTCATCAGCCGCACCGGGCATCGCGTGCCGATCAGCGGGCACAACGTGCGGGCGCTGTTCAGCGCACTCGGCGAATAAGCGGCACCGAGACTTGTGTCGATGCCAGGCACCGCCTAGCCTGAGCACTGCACGACATCTCAAGACGTGGCCACCCCTCTAACACGGTGGTCCCGCCTCGTCGGGCGCTGGCACCACAATTTCATCGATTCCCACGGAGGATCTCGTTGTCTGCTCGCCAGCGCGTACTCGACTCGTCGCTCGACCAACTCTTGGCCGACGCACGCTCGGTTCGTGACCGTCACTTCGGCACCCGCGTCACCTACTCGCCGAAGGTGTTCATCCCGCTCACGATGCTGTGTCGCGACAAGTGTGGCTATTGCACGTTCGCCCAGCCGCCCGCGCGGCTCGACCACCCCTATCTCTCCCCCGACCAGGTGCTCGCCATCGCCAAGCAGGGTGCGCGCATGGGATGCCACGAGGCGCTCTTCACCCTCGGCGAGCGACCCGAGTTGCGCTACGACGTCGCCAAGAAGTGGTTGAGCGACAACGGCTACGACTCGACCGTGCACTACCTGCACGACATGGCCGCGCTCGTGCTCGCAGAAACGGGACTGTTGCCGCACGCGAACGCCGGCGCGCTCTATCGCGACGAGCTCGCGTCCTTGCGGCCGGTCTCTCCGTCACAGGGAATGATGATCGAGACGCTGCGCGACGACCTCGACTGCCACCGCGGCGCACCCGACAAGGTGCCACAGCGCAGACTCGACACGCTGAACTGGGCCGGAGAGTTGTCGATCCCCTTCACGACCGGGATCCTCGTCGGCATCGGCGAGGATCGAACCGATCGACTCGCCGCGCTCGAGGCGATCGCCGAGTCGCACCGCCGATTCGGCCACGTGCAGGAAGTGATCGTGCAGAACTTCTTGCCGAAGCCACTCACCGGCATGCAGCACGAGCGACCATGCCCGCAGGACGAGTACCTGTGGACGATCGCCGCGGCGCGCGTCATCCTGCCACCGGAGATCCACCTGCAGGCGCCGCCGAACCTGAGCGACGACTTCGGCGTGCTGCTCGATGCGGGCATCGACGACTGGGGCGGCGTCTCGCCGGTCACCGCCGACCACGTCAACCCGGAGCGACCGTGGCCGGCACTCGACCGCCTGCGCGAGGTCACCGAGTCGCGTGGACATGCGATCGCGCCGCGACTGACGATCTACCCCGAGTTCGCCACGCGCCCGGAACGGTGGCTGGATGAGTCGCTGCGCTTTGCGGTGATGGACCGCAGCGACGCAGAAGGTCTCGCCCGCGACGACGAGGGCCAAGTGTGGCCGGAGAAGGTGACGGCAGCCGACGTGGTGCACGACGGAGCAGAGGTCGTCCTCGTCGGCCATCGCAGCACCCAGTGGTATTCGGGTGCGAACAATCCCCCGCCGCAGCTGATCGCATCCGGCACGAAGAAGCACATCGCGCAGCGTCGCCTGTCGGGTCCCGTCGCCGAGGTGTTGCGCGGCGTCGAGTTGGGCCAGCGAGTGGACGAAGACGAGATCGTCACCTTGTTCTCCGCGCGTGGCCCGGAGGTCACGGCGGTTGCGAACCTTGCGGATCGACTGCGCCAGGATGCGGTCGGCGACACGATCACCTGGGTCCACAACCGCAACATCAACTACACCAACGTGTGCACGTTCAAGTGCAAGTTCTGCGGGTTCTCCAAGGGACCACTGAGTTTGAACCTGCGCGGCACCCCATACCTGCTGACCCTCGACGACATCGCCCAACGCGCACGCGAGGCGTGGGACATGGGCGCCACCGAGGTGACGCTGCAGGGCGGCATCCACCCCGACTTCGACGGCGACTACTACATCGACGTGACGCGCGCGGTGAAGGAGGCGGTGCCCGACATGCACGTCCACGGCTTCACCGCACTCGAGGTGACCGAGGGTGCCAAGCGCCTCGGCGAGCCGCTCTTCACCTACATCTCACGACTCAAGGACGCGGGCCTCTCCTCGCTTCCCGGCACGGCAGCCGAGATCCTCGACGACGAGGTGCGCGCGGTGCTCTGCCCCGACAAGATCACGACGGAGGAATGGCTCGACTGCCACCAAGTCGCACACGAGGCGGGACTGCGCTCGAACGTCACGATCATGTTCGGCTCGATCGAACATCCCCGCAGCTGGGCGCGCCACATCGTGCGCACTCGCGCTCTGCAGGAGGTCACGGGCGGCTTCACCGAGTTCGTCGGCCTGCCGTTCGTGCACATGGCCTCGCCGATCTACTTGCAGCGCAAGTCGCGGCGCGGACCGACGTTCCGCGAGACGGTGCTCATGCACGCCATCGCCCGCATCGCCTATCGCGGGCTGATCGACAACGTGCAGGTGTCGTGGACCAAGATCGGCGCCGACGGTGCCCGTCAGCTGTTGCGGGCGGGATGCAACGACCTCGGTGGGACGCTGATGGACGAAAACATCTCGCGGGCCGCCGGTGCGAGCCACGGCCAGAAGATGACCGAGGAGTCATTCGCGGCAATCGTCGAGCCGCTCGGTCTCAGCCTGCAGCAACGAACGACGACGTATGGTCGCCCCGATCGCCACGCCGCCGTGGCGGGCAACTAACGCAACGCGTCGCGCGTCGCGGCGATGTCGACGGCCAGCTGGGCCTTCAACGCATCGAGACCATCGAACTTGCGCTCACTGCGCAGGAACTTCACGAACGAGACGCGCACGTGGCGGTCATAGAGGTCCCCGCTGAAGTCCAACAGGTGGACCTCGAGGAGTGAATGGTCCGCATGGTCGACGAAGGTCGGTCGTCGACCGATGTTGATCGCACAATCGTGCACGCTCCCGTCGTCGAGCGTCACGCGACCTGCATAGACGCCGTCGGCGGGCATGCAGTAGATCCCCGACACCTCGACGTTGGCCGTCGGGAAGCCGATCGTGCGACCGCGTTCGTCACCGTGGACCACGACGCCACGAATCTCGAAGTCGCGACCGAGCAGTCGACGCGCCACCTCCACCTGACCTCCCGCGAGCGCGCGGCGGATCGCAGTCGAGCTCACCGGTTCGGCCACGCCGTCGGGTCGCGCGATCAACTCGAGCGGGGCAACGGTGAAGTCGTGAGCGGCGCCGACCTCGCGCAACAGCGCGACGTTGCCCGAACGCTTGTGGCCGAAGTGGAAGTCCTCCCCCACGACGACCTCCTTGGCGCGCAAGTCACCGACGAGTGCGCGTTCGACGAAGGCCGTCGGAGACTCGAGCGAGCGCTCCTCGTCGAAGCGCACCACATAGACGGCGTCGATGCCGGTGTCGGCGAGCAGTTCCAACTTCTGCTCCAGGCTGGTCAACAGCTTCGGCGCGGACTCCGGTCGCACGACGGAGGCCGGGTGACGGTCGAAGGTGACGACCACGCTGCGACAGCCGAGCGCCCGTGCGCGCTCGCGCACGTGGGCGATCACCGCACGGTGTCCGCTGTGCACGCCGTCGTAGGCACCGATCGTCACCACGCTGCGACGAGCGTCGTTGTCGGGAGTGCCGAGTGGCGCGTCACCGATGATCTGCACGGCGCCTCACGCTATCGGTTCGGCAAACACCACGCCCGGCTTGGCGACGTCGCCACCGTGTTCGTACACCGCGACGAGCGCACCATCTGCGCTCGTCACCGCCCACGGGCCCTCGCCTTCGAACAACGGCAGGCTCCTACCGTGGCGGATCGCAGTGATTGCATCGTCATCGACGACGACGCGCGTCATCATGCGCAGCGCCTCGATCGGTGGCAGCAGTGTGGCGCTCTCGAGTGGCTGCGCGTCGGAAAGGTCGTAGGGGCCGACGCTGGTGCGGCGCAATGTGCGAAGGTGTGCCCCGCCACCGAGTGCGGTGCCGAGATCGGCGGCCAGCGTGCGCACGTAGGTTCCCGACGAACACGAGACGTCGATGGAAAACACGTGCGACTCGGCGGTCTCGGCGACGGTGAGCGAATGGATCGTCACGGGTCGTGCCTCGCGCTCGACTTCGATCCCCTCGCGGGCGAGTTCGTGCAACCGGCGGCCGCCGACCTTGAGCGCCGACACCATGGGCGGCACCTGCAAGATTTCACCGGTCAGCGTGCGTGCGGCGGCCTCCACGTCGGCGAGCGTCACCCCCGACATGTCGAAGGTCTGCGTCACCTCGCCGGAGTCGTCCAAGGTCGTCGTCGTCGAACCGAGCACCACTTCCCCGACGTAGGACTTGGATGCGCCGAGGAGATAGGACAGCACGCGCGTGACGTAGCCGACGCCGACGAGCAACACTCCCGTCGCATCCGGGTCGAGAGTTCCGGCATGACCGACTCGCTTCTCACCGAGACGTTTGCGTAGCGTCGCGACGACGTCGTGGCTCGTCATCCCCGCGGGCTTGTCGACGACGAGGAATCCGTTGACGGTCGGCGGTCGACGCTTGGCCATGCCGGGGCGACCTACTGCTCGTCGTCGTGGCGGCGAGTGTGCATCGGGTCGTTGCGCAGCACCTCGTCGATGCGCTCTGCGGCGCGGATCGCGTCGTCGGGTCGGAACTCGAGGATCGGCGTGCGCCGTGCCTTGATCTGCGTCGCGATCGCCGATTGCAGGCGCTTGCGGTGCTCCTGGAGCACCTCGACGATTCCCGCGTCACCCTCGGCACCTTGGAGCGAGTCGAAATAGACGATGCCGCGGTTCATCTCGGAGTCGACGTCGATCGAGGTGATCGTGACGAACTCGAGTCTCTCGTCGTCGATGCGCACGAGCTCCTCGGCGACGACGTGACGGACGGTTTCACTGATGCGGGCCGCGCGCGGGTAACTGTGCTTGCGGCTGTTCGAGGAGCGCCCGGAGGACCGAGAGTTGCGCTTCACCATGTCGTGTCCGAATCGTTCGAGGCTTCACCGTTGAATCACGGTCTGGCCCATCTACGATACGGAGGCTATGTCGGCGAAGCGCGCAACGGCCCCGATCGAGGGCAACGGCCCCGATTCCAAGGTCCCGACGTTCCGTTACACCGCGACGCTGGCGAACCAGATCGAGTCCAAGTGGCAGGACACCTGGGAGGCCCTCGGCACCTTCGAGGCACCGAACCCGGCTGGTCCGCTCGCCGAGCCGGACAAGGTCGCCGGCCGCGAGAAGCTCTTCGTACTCGACATGTTCCCCTATCCCTCGGGTGCGGGTCTGCACGTCGGACACCCCCTCGGCTACATCGCCACCGACGTCTTCGCTCGCTACAAGCGCATGTCGGGCTTCAACGTCCTGCACGCCCTCGGTTATGACAGCTTCGGCCTGCCCGCCGAGCAGCACGCGATCGTGACCGGCATCCATCCGCGCATCAACACCGAATCGAACATCGCCAACATGCGCCGTCAGCTGCGCCGACTCGGTCTCGGCCACGACGCGCGCCGCAGCGTGAGCACGACCGACGAAGAGTTCTACAAGTGGACCCAGTGGATCTTCCTGCAGATCTTCAACTCCTGGTACGACGCAGACGCGCGCAAGGCGCGACCGATCGCCGAGCTGGTGGCCGAGTTCGAGTCCGGTGCGCGCGACACCGGACGCGGTGCATGGGCGTCGATGAGCCCCCTCGAGCGCCAAGAGACGATCAACGACCATCGACTCGTGTATCTCGCGGACGCGCCCGTCAACTGGTGCCCAGGTCTCGGCACGATCCTCGCCAACGAAGAGGTGACCGCGGACGGCCGCAGCGACATCGGCAACTATCCGGTGTTCAAGCGCAACATGCGCCAGTGGACGATGCGCATCACGACCTATGCCGATCGCCTGATCGACGACCTCGATCGCCTCGACTGGCCGGAGCCGATCAAGTTGATGCAGCGCAACTGGATCGGTCGCTCGACCGGTGCGCGCGTGCGCTTCGCCTCGACGGCGGGTGACATCGAAGTCTTCACGACCCGCCCCGACACGCTCTTTGGCGCCACCTTCATGGTGCTGTCCCCCGAGCATCCCTTCGTCGAGTCACTCACCACCGCCGATCGTCGCGACGACGTCGCCGCATACCGTGCGCGTGCAGCCGCCCTGCAGGACGCGGACCGCACCGACGACTCACGTCCGAAGACCGGTGCGTTCACCGGATCGTTCGCCACGAACCCGGTGAGTGGACGACAGATTCCGATCTGGATCGCCGACTACGTGCTCATGGGATACGGCACGGGCGCGATCATGGCCGTGCCGAGCGGCGACCAACGCGACTTCGACTTCGCCCGCACCTACGACCTGCCGATCGTCGCCACCCAAATGCCGCCACGCGAGTGGTTCGAGGCCCGCGACGTCGAGCCGTCCACGAACTGCGCGACGTGGCCGGAGGCCTTCGTCGGCGAGGGCGTGTACGTGGACTCCTCCAACGACTCGGTCAGCCTGAACGGCATCACCTCGATGAGCGAGGCGATCACGAAGATGAACGACTGGCTCGAGCGCAACGGGCACGGACGGGCTGCGGTCACCTACAAACTGCGCGACTGGTTGTTCTCCCGCCAGCGCTACTGGGGCGAGCCGTTCCCCATCGTCTACGACGACAACGACCAACCGATCGCAGTTCCCGAGTCCGCCCTCCCGGTGACGCTTCCTGAACTCGCCGACTTCAAGCCTCAAGCATTGGATCCGAACGACGACGTGACACAGCCGATCCCGCCGCTTGCACGCGTCGGCGACTGGGTGAGCGTGACGATGGACGTGGGCGACGGACCGAAGCGCTACCGCCGCGAAGTGAACGTGATGCCGCAATGGGCAGGCTCGTGCTGGTACGAACTGCGCTACCTCGACCCGACGAACTCGAGCGCCTTCATCGACAAGGACGTCGAGCGCTACTGGATGGGCCCGCGCCACGACGGCCACACCGGTGGCGTCGACCTCTACGTCGGCGGCGTCGAGCACGCCGTGTTGCACCTGCTCTATGCACGCTTCTGGCACAAGGTGCTCTACGACCTCGGACACGTCTCGAGCGAGGAGCCGTTCCACCGGCTCTTCAACCAGGGCTACATCCAGGCCTATGCCTACCGCGACGAACGCGGACAGGCAGTGCCCGCGAACGAAGTCGAGGAGCGCGACGGCACCTACGTCTGGAACGGCGAACAGGTCGCACGTGAGTACGGCAAGATGGGCAAGAGCCTGAAGAACATCGTCACCCCCGACGAAATGTACGACGAGTACGGCGCCGACACCTTCCGCTTGTACGAGATGTCGACGGGAC
>CAYXIY010000008.1:0-33673 GCA_964465475.1 uncultured Acidimicrobium sp.
TTCGGTGCGGATCGCATCGGCGAGACGAGCACACCGGTCGAGGCCGGGGAAAAGGATCAAGAGCAACACGACGCGGTGCGCGACGTCTTCGTGCTCTCGTCGGCGTGCGTGCTCGTGCGCAGCGACTTGTTCCGTGAAGTCGGCGGATACCCGCGTGAAGTCGCCTTCTACGGCGAGGACCTCGACCTGTGCTGGCGCATCCATCTCAGCGGTGCACGCGTGATCGTCGTGCCGAGTGCCAAGGCACGTCATCGCAACGCGATTGCATCGCGCGTCGACCATCCCGATCGTCACGTCTTGCAGGCGCGACATCGCGTGCGCACCGTCGTGTCACTGTCCGGTCGCCTGCAGATCCCGTTTGCGATCCTGCAGATGCTCGTCACCTCGATCGTGCGCGTCGTCGTCGGCGTGTTCGTCGGACGAGTTCGCGAGCCGATCGCATCGCTGCGAGCGTCACTCGCGGTCTGCGTGGACGCGGCATTCATCGTGCGCAGGCGGGGAGAGGTGCGCCCATTGCGTCGCGTGCCGGCATCGGAGATCCATGGTTTGCAGGACAAGGGCAGCGCGCGCTTCGCGGAATTCGTGCGCGCACGTCGCTCGCGGATCGCCCGTCGCTCACGCGAACTGACCCGCACGACCACGGGTTCGGCCGCCGCGCGCAAGGCGACGCTTGCAGTCGTTGCTGCCGTCGTCGTGGTCGTCGTCGGCAGTCGTGGGTTGTTCGTCGGCGGCACGCGCGTCGTCGGCGAGTTCCTCCCGCTGCGCGAGGCCACCGAGTCGCCACGAGCGCTGTTGTCGACCTATGCCAACGGGTGGTGGTCGGGAGGGTTCGGTCAGGCGACGCCAGTACCGACAGCGGCGCTCCTCACTGCGGTCGCCGGAGTGCTGATGGGTTTCCAACTCGGTCTCTTGCAGGCGGTCGCGATCGTCGGCGCCGTCTTGGTCGGGTGTCTCGGCATGTGGCAGGTGGCAAGCGGATACTTCTCTCATCGCGCGCGCGTCGCCGCATTCGTCGTGTACGCCATGGCACCGCTCTCGGGCGTGGCGATCGGCCGAGGGCAGTGGAGCGTGCTGCTGGTCGGGGCGCTGTTGCCCTGGGTGTTGAGACTCTTCGTCGTGTCGGCGGAACGACACGCAGGTGCACGACAGACACAGATCCGCGCGGCAAGCGTCCTCGTCGGCTCGATCGCCACCGCATACGTGCCGACGTTCCTCTTCGTCGTCCTCATTGCCTCGATCGCTTGGACCGCAGGGTCATTGGTTGGTCGCCAATCGTTGCGCGACGCAACCGCCGCACTGCGCACCGCGCTCACGATCGTCGTCGGGTCGATCGTGATGCTCTCCCCGTGGTCGCAGACGCTCGTCGGTGGTGACTGGGTGACGAGACTGATCGGTGAGCGGCCCTCGCTGGATTCGACCGACGTGCTCGTCGACGTCGCATCCATCGGTGGTGGTGCGCGCGCGATCGGCTTGCTTGCCGCAGGGCTCCTCGTGCCACTCGCCGTCAGCCAGATCGTGGCGCGGTCGATGCGCGTCGTGTGGACGATGCGCTCGCTCTTCCTCGTCGTGCCAGTGGCATCGCTCATCGTCGTCAACCGTTCCTCGCTCATCGACGTGCGCACACCTGCGACGGAGATCCTGCTCGTCGTGGTCTCCTGCGGTGTCGCCCTCGGTGCGGCGACGCTTGCGAGCTTCGTCGTCGACGACGACTCGTCGACCACCACTCGCTGGTGGAAGCCGCTCGTCGCTCTCGCCGTCGTCGGTGTCGTCGTGGGAAGCGTCCCGACGGTTGCTGCAACGGTGGATGGCAGGTGGGGGCAACCGACGACGACGCTTTCACAGCTGCTCGCGCAGCTGCCGACCAACCCGCAGGAGGGTGACTACGCGACCGTGTTCGTGGCGCGACCCGAAGTGCTGCCACTGCGTGGGTCGCGACTCGGCGAGGACATCGCCGTCGGCGTGGCCCGCGACGGAGAGCTCACGCTGCGCGATCGATTCGACACGTCCACGAGCGACCTGGACGCGACGGTGGGAAGGATCATCGATCATGTCGTGGCCTCCGAGACGATCCGCGCGGGACGTCTGCTCGCGCCGCTCGCGGTTCGCTACATCGTCGTCCCGATCGTCGACGGTGCGGCGTCCACGCCGGACAAGCCACTCGCGCCACCCGTCGGGCTGATCGATGGTCTCGCTCAACAGCTCGACCTGCGTCGCACCTACACCGCGAGCGACCTCGTCATCTTCGAAAACACCGCCTGGATCCCTGCGCTGTCCGTGCTGGACGAGGCGTCCGCTCTCGCCAGTCAGCAGGCAGGGGACTCCGCCCTCGTCTCGGCTCGTCTGCGCGCGCTTGCGCCGTTGCCGCTCGTCGGGGACATTGCGAGCGCACGACGCGCAATCGATCCCTCCACGGTGCATCTCGCGGCGCCGTACGACGAAGGGCTCACGCTTCGTGTCGGGTCGAGCGACGTGAAGTCACGCGTCGCGTTCGGTGGCACCACCGCGTTCGATTCGCCGACGTCTGGCATCGCCCAGATCAACTACGACACTCCCTTCACCTATCAGCTGCAGATCGCCGTGCAGGTGCTCCTGTGGATCGCGCTCGTGGTGGCGACCTTCGACATCGGTCGGGTGCGTCGCCGCATGCTCGCGACACGCGCTCGGGCGATCGTGTTCAGGGACGAGGAACCATCGTGAGCACCCCGGTCGATCGTGACGGAAAGACGATGCCATCGCACATGACGATTCGTCAGCTCGTCGTGATGGCGCTCGCCGTCGCGGCACTCGTCGGCATCGTCGTCATCGACTCGCGCTATCCACAAGTCGAGACCGAACGCGTCGCCGTCGACCAGCCGATGCCGTTCGTGCAGACCGAGTCGCGCTCCGCGGCCAACTGGTTCTGTCCCGGCGTGCCGTCCAGCGACTCACAGGTCTCCTCGTCGATCGTCGTGTCGAACGCCGGTGACACCGACCTGTCGGCGTCGATCACCTACATGGGTCGCTCGACGTCGACCACGACCGGGGTAGTCGTGCCCGCACGTTCGCGCACCGTCGTCGACGCGCGTGGTGGAATCGAAACGGGATACGTCTCTGCGCTCGTCGAAATCGCGGGTGGCGTCGGCACGGCGGAGCAGGTCGTGGTCCATCCGGCAGGGGACGCGACGACGTTGTGCGCGACGACGCCGAGCGACACGTGGTACTTCGCCGACGGCTTCACCGGTGCGGACAGCCTCGAGACGATCGTGATGATGAATCCCTTCAGCGATGCGACCGTCGTCGACATCACGTTCGTGACGAAGGACTCCGAGCGCGAGCCGGCGAACCTGCAGGGATTCGTGTTGCCTGCATACTCGACGATCGCACTTCCGATGGCCGAGCAAGGTGCGCGCAACGAACCGGTGCTCGCCGTCACGATCACTGCTTCGTCTGGACGACTGGTTGCTGGTCGCGTGCAGCACTACCTGGGTCAGGGCCGCCTCGGCTATGCGATCAGCCTCGGTGCGCCGCGTGCGGCCACGCAGTGGTGGTTCGCCGACGGTGAGAAGCTGCCGAACGTCAGCGAACAGCTTGTGGTGTTCAATCCTGCCGACGTCGATCGACAGTTGAGCGTGGTGTTCTTGAATGGTGCGAATCCCGACGCGGCGATCGAGCCCGCGCTCATCACCGCACCGGCGCGACGCGTCACGGTGCTCGACACGGGATCGCTCGCCACGTTGCCCGCGGGTCGCTACGGCATCGTCGTCGGAGTGAACGACCTGGATGCAACCGACGAAACGGGTGTCGTTGTCGAGCAGGTGGTCAGTCGTCGCGTGGGTGACACCGTCGGCACGTCCGTGATCCTCGGCACGCCAGGCGATGCCGTCTCGACGCGATGGTCTGCTCCGTCTGGCGTGACTCCCGGGTTCGAGGATGCGATCGTCGTCGTGAACGCGACGCCGACCGAGGCGACGATCACCGTCGCCCAAGTCGGCCCGGCTGGTGCCGTGGCGATCGCGGGACTTGAGTCGGTGACGCTGCCTGGCGGTGGCACGGCCCTGCTTGCGGTACCGATCGGGGCGACCGCGGGCGAAGTGATCGTGACGGCGACCCAACCCGTGGCGGTCCAGCGTCTGCTCACGCGCGGGCACGGCCTCGTCGGGCGCGCTGCGGCGCCGATGTTGCCGTACCTGCCGATGCCGAGCGTCGACCAATGACTCGCGTCGCGATCGTCCTCGCCGTCGTCGTCGTGGCGATCATCGTCAACGTCGTCTCTCGTCGTCGACGCGTCGCCACGCCGACCCAGGGCGATCGCGAGTTACCGACCCAGCTGGATCGCGGCGACTTCGCCCGCCCCGATGCGCCATGGCTCGTCGTCGCTTTCACCTCGAGTTCGTGCAACACCTGCGCGGATGTCGAGCGCAAGGTGAAGGTGTTGGACTCCCGCGAGGTGGTCGTGCAGGTGGCCGAATACGTCGCCGATCGTGCCCTGCACGACAAGTACTCAATCGACGCAGTGCCCGCCGTCGTGATGGCGGATGCGCGCGGAGTGGTGCAGGCCGCGTTCTTGGGTCCAGTCAGCGCGACCGATCTGTGGGCCGCACTTGCTCGCGTCCGTGACGGCGGGGACGCCGCCTGCGGACACGAGTCGAACTAGGCGTTCGGCTTCGCGTCGTCGCCGAGTCGCGTGGTGCTCGGCTCGCCGAGCGCCTGCTGGATGAGACGCGAGACCATCGCGCCGTCGATCGTCTCCTGGTCGAGGAGCGCCTGGGCGACGAGGTCGAGTCCGCGACGGTGCTTGGTGAGCAGTTCACGTGCGCGTTGTTCCTGCTCGCGCAAGATTCGACCGATCTCCTCGTCGATCTTGCGGGCCATCTCGTCGGAGTATTCGCGACCGCTCGTCATCAGGTCCTCGCCGAGGAACACCTGCTGCTGGCCGGCGAAGGCCATCGGGCCGATCGCATCGCTCATGCCCCACTCACGCACCATGCGGCGGGCAATCATCGTGGCCTGCTCCAAGTCGTTGGCGGCGCCGCTGTTGACGTGGTCGAACACGATCTGCTCTGCGACGCGTCCGCCCATCGCCTTGCAGATGACGTCCTGGAAGTACTCGCGCGAGTAGGTGTGGCGTTCCTCCGGAAGCGTCCACGTGACGCCGAGCGCCATGCCACGCGGCAGGATCGTCACCTTGTGCAACGGATCACTGTGCGGCAAGACGGTGGCGAGCACGGCGTGGCCGCCCTCGTGGTAGGCCGTCGCACGCTTTTCCTCGGCATTCAGGATCAGGCTTTCGCGACGCGCGCCGAGCACGACGCGATCACGCGCGTTTTCGAAGTCGATGCGCTCGATGTGCGTCGATCCGCGGCGCACGGCGAACAGCGCGGCCTCGTTCACGAGGTTGGCGAGGTCGGCTCCGCTCATGCCCGGGGTGGCCTTGGCCATCGTGTCGAGGTCGACGTCGGTGCCCATGCGCTTGCCCGTCGAGTGCACCTTCAGGATCGCCAGGCGCTCGTCCGATTCGGGCAACGGAACGATGATCTGACGGTCGAAGCGACCCGGGCGCAACAGCGCGGGGTCCAAGATGTCGGGGCGGTTCGTCGCGGCCATCACGACGATGCCCTCGGTGGCCTCGAAGCCGTCCATCTCGGCGAGCATCTGGTTCAGCGTCTGCTCGCGCTCGTCGTGACCGCCGCCGAGTCCTGCGCCGCGCTTGCGACCGATCGAGTCGATTTCGTCGATGAAGATGATCGCGCGACCCATCTTGGCGGCCTGTTGGAACAGGTCACGCACGCGGCTCGCGCCGACGCCGACGAACATCTCCATGAAGTCGGATCCGGTGACCGACAGGAATCCGACGCCGGCCTCACCGGCGACCGCACGCGCGAACAGCGTCTTGCCGGTTCCTGGAGGACCGACGAGCAGGATGCCCTTGGGGACTCGCGCGCCGATCTCCTTGAAGCGCTCGGGCATGCGCAGGAAGTCGACGACTTCCTTGATCTCTTGCTTCACGCCCTCGTAGCCGGCGACGTCGGCGAACGTGGTCGACGGCTTGTCCGCGTTGTAGTTCTTCGCCCGGCTGCGACCGATCGACATGATGTTGCCGGCTTGGCCCATCGCCCTGCGCTGCATCCAGATGAAGAATCCCATGATCAAGAAGAACGGGAGCAGGATCGGGATGAGGTTGGTGAAGAAGTTGCCCTGCGGGGTGGAGTAGTCGTAGTCGACGCCCTTTTCCTTGAGCAGCTGCTCGTCGGCGTCCGACAACACGGTTGCGCCGGTCGTCGTGAACTCGCCACCATCGGCGAGCTTGCCGGAGATGGTGTTGCTCAGGTTGTTGATCGTGACGCTCGAGACCTTGCCCTCGTTGACGAGCTCGAGGAACTCGGTGTAGGTCACCTTGGTCGCGGTCGTCGTCGGCCACAGGCGCGGGGCGATGATCAACCCGACGGCCACGGCGACGAGCACCCACACGGCCCAGCGGGGCATGTTGGGGCGGGACTGGCCCGTGTTCTTGCCGCCGTTCGAGGACGGCAACTTGGACTTGGTGCGCTTCGGTGCAGGCGGTGGGGGTGGGGGGAGTTTGCTCACGAGGGTCATGCTACGG
Source organism: uncultured Acidimicrobium sp. (assembly GCA_964465475.1). Taxonomy (GTDB): domain Bacteria; phylum Actinomycetota; class Acidimicrobiia; order Acidimicrobiales; family Ilumatobacteraceae; genus UBA3006. Next base: position 6,581 of record CAYXIY010000008.1, read on the forward strand.
CGGTTGCCGCGAGACGGTCATGTCGTGCACCCGCGAGGACGCATCATCCACCACGCGCGCTGTGCCAAGAATTACCGTTGTTCCGTGGCTCGCAAGTGTTCCCGCAGTGGTTGCAAGGACCAGCCGACGATGACGCTGACCTATCAATATGGTCGCGCGCTCGTGTGGATGGACGACCTCGTCGACGAGGTCGACCCGCACGGCTATGACCTGTGCGATCGTCACGGCGAGCGCCTCACCGTGCCCACCGGATGGCGTCTCGAGGACCGTCGCAATCGGTTCCGCGTCGTCGTGCCCAACCGACTCGCGGGATGACCTCCCCGTGGCCGGCCCCGCAGGGGCCGCCGCCTGACCAGTCGCCAGCGGCGCGCATCGGCGTCGGCTATCTCGCACTGTCCTGGGTCACGTGTTACGCACTCGCGGTCGTCGTGTCCGCGGCACTCGTCTCGCTCGGCGGCACCGCCGAGTCCGGAGTCGACCAGCCGACGTGGATGGTCGCGCTGTCGGCACTCGGTTTGTGGCTTCCGTTCCTCGGGATGCTGCGCTACACCTCGACGTCGCGACTGAGCGGCGACGTTCGCCGCGACTTCTTCGTCCGCTTCACGTGGCGTGACGCGTGGGGGGTTCCCATCGGAGTCGGCTCGCAGCTCGTGCTCGTGAACCTCGTGATGTGGCCGTTGCGCACGTTGTTCCCCGGCACCTTCGATCCCGCCGACGTCGAGCGTCGAGCGCGCGGTCTCGTCGACGAAGCGCATGGGGTGTGGATCGTCATCCTCGCTCTTGTCGTGGTCGTCGGCGCACCGGTCGTCGAAGAGCTCGTCTATCGCGCCTACATCCAGGCTCGACTCGAACCGCTCACGTCGCGCGCGTGGGCGGTGGTGATCGCCTCCGTGTGGTTCACCCTCGTGCACTTGGAGCCCGTCGAGTTCCCAGGGTTGTTTGCGTTCGCCGTCGTGCTCGGCGTGTGCTTTGCGCGGACGCGACGAATCGGCATGTCGCTCATCGCACACGTCGCGTTCAACCTGACGGGACTCGTCTTCGTCCTTTCCACCTAGGCTGTGGGCGCGTGAGCACACCTGCCGACGACCAGCTCGCCGTGGAGTCGACCGACCCCGCGCCCGCGCGAGTGGGACTGCGCCAGCGACTCGTGGAGGGCCAGGACTACTGGCAGCGGTTCTCGACGATCCTCGTCGTCGGCGGCTGCATCGCGGCGTTGCTCGCGACGCTGCATCCGAGCCTCATCCTGCGCAACAACACGCCGACCGGCGGCGACATGGGCGCACACGTCTGGGCGCCCGCATACCTGCGTGACCATCTGCTGACGCAGTTCAAGCTCACGGGCTGGAGCATGGACTGGTATTCGGGGCTTCCCGTGTATCGCTTCTACATGGTGATTCCCGCTCTTGCGATCCTGCTCGTCGACCTCGTCCTGCCCTACGGAATCGCGATGAAGATCGTCGCCGTCGTCGGCATCCTGGCCCTGCCGTGGTGTGCATGGTTCCTCGGTCGGCGCACTCGGCTTGCGTATCCGTTGCCCGAGTTGATGGCGGTCGCGGCCACCATCTTTCTGTACGACGAGAGTTTCACGATCTACGGCGGCAACATCGCCTCGACGATGGCGGGGGAGTTCAGCTTCTCGATCGCCCTCGCTCTCGCCCTCCTCGCCTTCGCGTTCTTCGCCGAGGGTCTGCGCACCGGCAAGTACATGGCAACGGCGGCGATCCTCGTCGCGTTGTCGGCACTCAGCCACGGCATCGTGCTCCTCTTCGTGTTCGGTGGCGTCGTGCTGATGGTGCCGATCTGGGCGCGGCGATCCTCGCTCGTGTATTCGGGCAAGGTCGTGGTGCTTGCGACGCTCCTCTCGGCGTTCTGGGTCGTGCCGTTCGTGTTCAACCACGCCTACATGACCGACATGAAGTACGAGCCGCGACCGAGCGGATCGAGCGACTCGTTCTGGCAGATGTTCTTCCCGCTGCACATCACCTTCGACATTCTCATCACCACCTTCGCGGTGATCGGCTTCCTCGCATATGCGAGGCGTCGTGTGCGCATCGTGCAATGGATGGGCATCTACTGCGTGCTGCTCGCGATCGGGGTGTTCGTCGCTCGCAACAGCCTGCCGGTCATCGGTCTGCTGTGGAATCCGCGACTGCTTCCGTTCCTCTACCTCCTGCGCTACTTCCTCTTCGTGCTCGGCGCCTACGAGGTGATCGCCTTCGCCGTGCGCGTCACCTCCATCGAGCGCAGCATGAAGCGCGCGGTCGCGGCTCCCGACGACGTGACCGACGGCGACGTGATCGTCGTGCCGCGCGTGCGCGATTCGTTCACCTTCAACCTCGCCACGCTGGCGGCGCTCGCGCTCGGCGTCGCAGCGGTGCTCGGGTTCCGCTTCCAGGAGATGCCCTTCGGCAAGGTCGTCACTTCGCAGGACGGCACGTCCAAGTACTCGTGGGGACCGTTCTCCACGAAGTCCTCCAACGACGGCTTCGTGGACGGATGGGCGCGATGGAACTTCACCGGCTACGAAGGCAAGTCGGCCTACGGCGAGTATCACGGCGTGGTGCAGACGATGAAGGCGCTCGGTGAGGATCCGGCGCACGGTTGCGGTCGCGCGCTGTGGGAGAACAACGGCGAGCTGAACAAGTACGGCACGACGATGTCGCTCATGCTCTTGCCGTTCTGGACCGACAGTTGCATCGGGTCGATGGAGGGGCTGTTCTTCGAGGCCGCCGGGACGACGCCGTACCACTTCATCACCGCAGCGGCGATGTCCAAGCAGAGCAGCAACCCGGTGCGCGAGTTGCGCTACGACAACAACGACGCGGTCAAGGGCGCGCGATACCTGCGCGAGTTGGGCGTGAAGTACTACATGGCCTTCACGCCCGAGGCGGTGAGTGCCGCGAGCGCGATTCCCGACCAGCTGGTCGAAGTCGCGCGATCAGGTCCGTGGGTGATCTACGAGGTGCCCGGATCCGACATCGTCGTGCCGCTGACGACCCAACCGGTCGTCGCCCAGGTGTCGAGTGACGACCCGCGAGAGCGATGGCTCGAGGTCGGCACGAGCTGGTTCCAGCATCCCGAGGACTGGAACGTCGTCGTCGCCGACGACGGACCGCCACAGTGGCAACGCGTCACCCCCGTCGTCGACAATGGTCGTCGCCAAGGGGAGCCTGGTTCGTCGGGACGCCTCGTCGACATCGTCACGCCGAGTGAGCCACTTGTCAATGTCGCCCTCGAGCCGGTTGCGGTCTCCGACGTGCGCGTCGGCAACGACACGGTGAACTTCACGGTCGACCGAATCGGCGTACCAGTCTTGGTGCGCGTCAGTTACTTCCCGAACTGGAAGGTCTCGGGTGCCCTCGGGCCGTACCGCGTGGCGCCGAACATGATGGTCGTCGTGCCCACGCAAAACGAGGTCTCGATGGGCTTTGGCTGGTCGGCGCGCGACGCCATCGCCTACGTGCTCACCCTCGCGGGCATCGTGTGGATCGTCGTCGAGCGACGACGACGCACCCGCCGTGTTGGCTAGCGTGGTCGCTCGTGCCTGACCTCGCAGCGATCGTCAAGGCCTACGACATCCGCGGCACGGTTCCCGACCAGCTGGATGCCTCCGCGGCATACGCCTTCGGCGTCGCCTTCGCGCAGTTCACGAAGGCTCCCCATGTCGTCGTCGCCCACGACATGCGTCCGAGCGGTCCCGAACTCGTGGATGCATTCCAGCGGGGAGCGCTCACCCATGGCGTGAGCGTGACCAACCTCGGGCTCGCCTCGAGCGACCTGCTCTACTACGCCTCGGGCAAACTCGACATGCCCGGTGCGATGTTCACCGCCTCGCACAATCCGGCGCAATACAACGGGATCAAGTGCTGCCTCGCGGGGGCCCGTTCGATCGGCATCGACAACGGCCTGCGCGACATGCACCGCATTGCCCAAGGCGTTCTCGACGGAGACGAACCCGCACCTGCGAAGGTCGCGGGCACGCTCGATCACGTGAACCTGCTCGGTGAGTTCGCCGACCACGTCGTCGCCTTCATCGCGGGAGATGCGCTTCGCCCGCTGCGCGTCGTCGCCGACACCGCCAACGGCATGGGCGGTCTCGTCGTGCCCGAGGTGTTCGCGCGTTTGTCCGACTTCGAGATCGAGGTGATGTACGCGGAGCTCGACGGGACGTTCCCGAACCACCCGGCGGATCCACTGCAGCCGGCGAACCAGCGCGACCTCCAGGCGAGGGTGCTCTCGGGTGGCTTCGACGTGGGGCTTGCCTTCGACGGGGATGCCGATCGCGTGTTCCTCGTGGACGAAACCGGCAAGGGCATGTCGGGTTCGACGACGACGGCGCTGCTTGCGTCACGGTTCCTGCGACTGTCACCAGGTGCGACCGTGCTCTACAACTTGATCTGTTCGCGCGCGGTACCGGAAGTGATCGCCGAGTGCGGCGGCAAGGGCGTGCGCACCAAGAACGGCCACAGCTACATCAAGCAGATCATGGCCGACACGGGGGCGGTGTTCGCAGGTGAACACTCCGGCCACTACTACTTCGCCGACAACTATCGCGCCGACAGTGGACTCATCGCCACGATGGGCGTGCTGGGGGAGATGTGTCGCAGCGGAAAGTCGCTCTCGCAGCTGCGCGCGCCATACGAACGGTATGCCTCGAGCGGGGAAATCAACACGACGGTCGACGACATCGCCGTCGTCATCGAGCGGGTCGCCTCCCTCTATTCGGCCCACACCCAGGATCGCCTGGATGGGCTCACCGTGGACTGCGGGTCGTGGTGGTTCAACGTGCGTCCGTCGAACACCGAACCACTCCTGCGACTGAACCTCGAGGCCGCCACCCGCGACGAGTGCGACACGCACGTCGCCGAGCTCCTCTCGGTGATCACGGCATAGGTAGGGTGGGAACATGCGCGTGAGCGATCGACTCCTCGAGATCCTGGCCTGCCCGGAGGACAAGGGACCGCTCTACTACTTCGCCGACGACGAGATGCTCTACAACCCGCGACTGCGTCGCAAGTACCTCGTGCGCGACGGCATCCCGGTGATGTTGATCAACGAGTCGATCACCGTCGACGCCGCGGAGCACGCCTCCCTCGAGGCGCGCATCGCCTCCGAGGGGATCGCCCCGACGTTCCGCTGAACTCGGCTAATGTCTGAGCCGAACGTGGGCTGTCTCGACTGGAGCCAGCAGGCCCCAGCCCGCTCGAATCATCACCGCACGTACTGAGGAGACACCATGTCATCATTTGCCCAACGACGTGATTGGCGCGTCGCCGATCTCTCGCTCGCACCGTTTGGTCGCAAGGAGATCCATCTCGCCGAACACGAGATGCCCGGCTTGCGCGCGCTGCGCAAGGAGTTCGGCAAGACCAAGCCGCTGAAGGGGGCCCGCATCTCCGGATCGCTGCACATGACGATCCAGACCGCGGTGTTGATCGAGACGCTCGTCGAGCTCGGCGCCGAGGTGCGCTGGGCGAGCTGCAACATCTTTTCCACCCAGGACCACGCGGCTGCCGCAGTGGTCGTCGGCCCGAACGGCACCGTGGACGACCCGCAGGGCGTGCCGGTGTATGCATGGAAGGGCGAGACGCTCGAGGAGTATTGGTGGGCGACCGACCAGATGATGACGTGGCCGGACGGCGACGGACCGAACATGATCCTCGACGACGGCGGCGACGCCACGTTGCTCCTGCACAAGGGCGTCGAATACGAGGCGGCCGGCAAGGTTCCGGATCCGACGTCGGCGGGCAACCCCGAACTCGCCATCGTGCTCGGGTTGCTGCAGCGCACGCTGAAGACCGATCCGAGCAAGTGGACCACCATGGCCAAGCGCATCAAGGGCGTGACCGAAGAGACGACGACCGGAGTCAAGCGCCTCTACAAGATGGCCGAGCGTGGCGAGTTGTTGTTCCCGGCGATCAACGTCAACGACAGCGTCACGAAGTCCAAGTTCGACAACCTGTACGGCTGTCGCCACTCGCTCATCGATGCGATCAATCGCGCCACCGACGTGATGCTCGCCGGCAAGACCTCCGTGGTCTGTGGCTACGGCGACGTCGGCAAGGGTTGTGCGCAGAGCTTGCGCGGCCAGGGCTCGCGCGTCATCGTCACGGAGATCGACCCGATCAACGCACTCCAGGCGGCGATGGAGGGCTACGAGGTGAACACCCTCGAGAACATGGTCTCGACCGCCGACGTGTTCGTCACGGCGACCGGCAACGAGGCGATCGTCACCGTCGACCACATGGCCAAGATGAAGCACAACGCGATCGTCTGCAACATCGGCCACTTCGACAACGAAATCGACATGGCCGGCCTCGCGCGAAGCGGCGCGGTTCGCGACGAGCTGAAGCCCGGAACCGACCTCTGGACGTTCCCCGACGGCCACTCCGTGATCGTGCTCGCCGAGGGACGCCTCGTGAACCTCGGTTGCGCGACGGGTCACCCGAGCTTCGTGATGAGCTGTTCGTTCTCCAACCAGGTGATCGCCCAGATCGAGCTGTTCAACAACACCGACAAGTATCCGCTCGGCGTCTACGTGCTGCCCAAGCATCTGGATGAAAAGGTCGCGTCACTGCACCTGGACGCACTCGGTGTCGTGTTGACCAGGTTGAACGATTCGCAGGCCGAATATCTCGGCATCGACCCGTCGGGTCCGTTCAAGCCAGAGGCGTACCGCTACTAGCCATCGACGCGCGGGCGCATCCGAAACATCGGAAGCGTTCGCGCGACGATCGGACCAATCAGCAAGGCGAAGGCGAGCGTGCCGATGCCGATCGAGCCTCCGAGCACGACGCCGATCAGCATGATCGAGACCTCGACGGTGGTGCGCGCCACGCTGATGCGCAGACCCTTCGCCGCAAGCCCTGTCATCAGTCCGTCGCGCGGTCCCGGTCCGAGTCCCGCACCGATGTAGATGCCCGAGCCGATTCCGGTGACGACGATGCCGCCGAGCATGAGCGCGACTCGCGCAACGGGGTTCGTCGCCGGCTCGACGTTGGAGAGATAGAGGTCGGCGACGAGGCCGATCTCGATCGCGTTGATCAGCGTGCCGAGACCGGGCATTTGCCGCAACGGGATCCACAGCAACATGACGAGGGCACTCGAGACCACGATGGTGTGACCGAACGACATCCCGATGATCGAGCTGAAGCCGTCGTGGAAGACGTCCCACGGTGGAAGACCCAAGTTGCCGTGCTTTTGCATCGCGACGCCGACGCCGAAGATCGCCAGTCCGAGCACACATCGCGTCAGCCGCTCGAATGCGCGGTCGGCGAGCGGTGTCACGAACGAATTGGGCACCGCTCGACCTTAGTGGTGGAGGGGGTTCGCAACGGTGTTGTTTGTCGCCCGATGTCCGGGTTGCGGGGAGCTGAACTCGGGTCGCTGTCATGCATGCGTCGAGGTCCTCGTGCGCGCACCGGTGACGCACCGCAGCGGAATCGTCGTCTCGCACGAGTACGTCGGGGTGATGCGTGAGTTGATCGTGGCGATGAAGTACTCCTCGATGCGCTGGATCGCCCCGATGCTTGCCGACCTGTGGGTGGAGCGGTGTGCGCAGGTGTGTGATGTGGACCGGGTGACGTGGGTGCCGACGACGCCGGCTCGGGCGCGCGACCGCGGATTCGATCAGAGCGAGATCATCGCGCGACGGATTGCGCGACGCATGGCGTTGCCATGTACTCGGTTGTTGCGCCGGACCGACGACGTCGCACAGACGGGACGAAGCGCGCGTGAGCGACGCGACGGCGCACACTTCGTCGCACGTGGTGGGGATCTTGGTCGAGTGCTCGTCGTCGACGACGTCGTGACGACGGGGTCGACGATGCGTCACGCAGTGTCGTCGCTCGTCGTTGCAGGTGCGACGGCGGTCACCGCAGGAGCGATCGCCGCCACGCCCACTCCAGAGGGTCGCGGGTAGGCTGAGGAGCGCCATGGCACTCCTGGATCGCATCCTCCGCGCCGGCGAGGGCAAGAAGGTCAAGGCGCTCGCGGGAATCGTCCCCGAAGTCAACGCCCTCGAGGCCGCGATCAGCTCGCTCGACGACGCGGCCCTGCAGGCAAAGACCGTCGAGTTCCGTAATCGACTCGCCAACGGCGAGGATCTCGACGATCTGATGATCGAGGCGTTCGCCGTCGTGCGCGAGGCGTCGCGTCGCGTGATCGGCCAGCGCCACTATGACGTCCAGATCATGGGCGGGGCGGCGCTGCATGCCGGATGGGTCGCCGAAATGGGCACTGGCGAAGGTAAGACGCTCGTCTCGACGTTGCCCGTCTATCTCAATGCGCTCTCGGGCAAGGGCGTGCACCTCGTCACCGTCAACGACTATCTCGCTCGCCGCGACGCCGAATGGATGGGCCGCATCCACCGCTTCATGGGGCTCACCGTCGGTCTCGTCGTCCCCGGTCACCGTCCGACACCGGCAGAAAAGCGCGTCGACTACGGCTGCGACATCACGTACGGGACGAACAACGAGTTCGGCTTCGACTATCTGCGCGACAACATGGCCGGGTCGCTCAGCGACAAGGTCCAGCGCGGTCACAACTTCGCGATCGTCGACGAAGTCGACTCGATCCTGATCGACGAGGCCCGCACGCCGCTCATCATCTCCGGTCGCATCGCCGACGCCGCCAAGATCTACTACCGCTTCGCCTCGATCGTGCGCTCGCTGAAGCGCGACGAGGACTTCCAGGTCGAAGAGGACAAGCGCATCGTGGTGCCGACCGAGTCGGGCATCGAAAAGGTCGAGGCGCAGCTCGGCATCGAGAACCTCTACGACCAGGTGCAGCAGAACCTCGTGCACCAGCTGCAGGTCGCGCTCAAGGCGTCGGTTCTGTACCACCGCGACAAGGACTACATCGTCCAGGACGGCGAGGTGAAGATCGTCGACGAGTTCACCGGCCGCATCCTCGAGGGTCGTCGCTGGAGCGAGGGCATCCACCAGGCGATCGAGGCCAAGGAAGGCGTCAAGATCAAGGAAGAGAACCAGACGCTCGCCACGATCACGTTGCAGAACTACTTCCGCATGTACGACAAGCTCGCCGGCATGACGGGAACCGCCTCCACGGAGGCCGCCGAACTCGTCAACACCTACGGGCTGCAGGTCGTGCCGATCCCGACGAATCGTCCACGGGTGCGCGCCGACCAGGCCGACCTCATCTACAAGAGCGAGGACGCCAAGTTCCGCGCGGTCGTCGCCGACATCCAGGAAAAGCACGCCAAGGGCCAGCCGATCCTCGTCGGCACCGTGAGCGTGGAAAAGAGCGAGCTGCTCTCGCGCAAGCTGCAGCAGGTGGGCGTGCGCCACGAGGTGTTGAACGCCAAGCAGCACACTCGCGAGGCAACGATCGTCACCCAGGCGGGTCGACTCGGCGCCGTCACCGTGGCGACCAACATGGCGGGTCGCGGCGTCGACATCCTGCTTGGCGGCAACCCCGAGGGGCTCGCGCGTCAGCACACGCTCGCCGAGGGACACGATCCGCTCACGCTCGCCGACGAGTTTGCACTGCCGATGCCGCTCGATGCGATGCCCGCCGAGTTCCGCCAGGCTCGCGAGGCCGCCCAACGTCGTTATCGCGAGTTGCTCGCCAAGTTCGACGTGGAGTGCAAGGCCGAAGGTGACAAGGTGCGCGCACTCGGCGGTCTGTACGTGCTCGGCACCGAGCGCCACGAGTCGCGCCGCATCGACAACCAGTTGCGCGGTCGTTCCGGACGCCAGGGCGATCCCGGCGAGAGCCGCTTCTATCTCAGTCTCGACGACGAACTCATGCGACTCTTTGCCACCGGTGCGTTGTCGTGGGTGATGGGTCGCGCACTCCCGGAGGACGAGGCGATCGAGGCGTCGATGGTGACCAAGGCGATCGAGCGAGCCCAGACCACCGTCGAGCAGCGCAACGGCGAGATCCGCAAGAACGTGCTCAAGTACGACGAGGTGATGAACGAGCAGCGCAAGGTGATCTACCAGCGCCGCGACCAGATCCTCGAAGGACTCGACCTGAAGGCGGCGGCGATGGAGTACCTCGCAGAAGCCGTCGACTCGCTGATCGAGACGCACTGCGTGTCGGACGTCGAGGACGAGTGGGACGTCGCGTCACTTGCGACCGAGGTGTCGTCGTTCTGGCCGACGCGCGTGACCCGCGAGCAACTCGCCGACTGCGCGACGACCGACGAGATGTACGACGTGTTGATGGCAGACGCCTCCGCGTACTACGCCCAGCGCGAGACCGAGATGGGCGAGTCGACGATGCGCGAGGTCGAGCGCCAGGTCATGCTCCAGATCATCGACCAGCGCTGGCGCGAGCACCTCGAAGAGATGGACTACCTGCAAGAGGGAATCAACCTGCGCGCCGTTGGCCAGAAGGATCCGCTCACCGAGTGGCAGCGCGAGGGCTTCGAGATGTTCGGTGCGCTCATGACCGGCATCGCCCAGGACTTCGTGAAGTACGTGATGCACGTGCAGGTCGTGCGCAACGACGTGCCTGCACCTGTCGTGCAGAACGTGCAGGAGTCGGCCTTCGATGCCGACACCCTCGGCGCGTTCGCCAGTGGTGGCGAGGCTGAACCTGCACCGCCACAGCCGACGCAAAAGACGGTCGTGAAGGACGCCAACGACTGGTCGGCGACACCGCGCAACGCGCCGTGCCCGTGTGGGTCGGGCAAGAAATACAAGATGTGCCACGGGCGCGGCTAGGCCGGATCTCGTTCCATGCGTGACTTTTCCTTCGACTTGGCCGAGGTGCGCCGACGCGTCGACGAGGCCGCCGCGTACCTGAAGGTCGATGCATCACGTGCCCGCCTCGCCGAGCTCGAGATCGAAGTCGCCAAGCCCGACCTGTGGAACGACCAGGAACATGCCAAGCGCGTGAACACCGAGTACTCGAACCTGAAGTCCGACCTGGATGAGTTCACTGCGCTCGCGGGAGCGGTCGACGACCTCGAGGTGCTGCACGAGATGGCCCGCGAGGTGAACGACGAGTCCCAGGAGCCCGAACTCGACTCCGGCATCGCCTCCGTGCGCGCACAACTCGATGCGCTCGACTTGCGCAGCCTGTTCACGGGTGAACACGACGAGGCGGATGCGATCGTGCAGATCAACGCCAAGGACGGCGGCGTGGACGCACAGGACTGGAGCGAGATGCTGCTGCGCATGTATCAGCGCTGGGCGGAACGCAAGGGGTTCACCGTGGAGATCGGCGACGTCTCGCAGGGAACCGAGGCCGGCATCTTGTCGGCCGACTTCACCGTGCGGGGTCGTTATGCCTACGGACTCCTCACGTCTGAGCGCGGCACGCACCGACTCGTTCGCATCAGTCCGTTCGACAACCAGGGTCGGCGCCAGACGAGCTTTGCCACCGTGCAGATCTGGCCCGTGCTCGAGGAGGTCGACGTCGAGATCAACGAAAGCGACATTCGCATGGAAGTGTTCCGCGCATCTGGCGCCGGCGGTCAGCACGTGAACAAGACGTCCTCGGCAGTGCGACTGATCCACGAACCGACGGGACTCGTCGCATCCTCGCAGCAGGAACGCTCGCAGCTGCAGAACCGAGAGAACGCGTTCAAGCGACTGAAGACGATGGTCGCCGCACGCATCGAAGAGGAACGCGAGGAAGCGTTGCGCAAGATCGCGGGCAAGTCGGCGACGGTCGGGTGGGGAACGCAGATTCGTTCGTACGTGATGCAGCCGTATCAAATGGTCAAGGACCTGCGCACCGACACCGAGAGCGGCAACGTCGCCGCGGTGCTCGATGGCGACCTCGATTCGTTCATGGAGGGCTACTTGCGGTGGCGACGTGCGGGGTCAGAGGCCTAACTAGAATGGTCTCTCGCCTCAGGAGAGGAACGTCATGATCCGCCTGGACAACGTCACCAAGAAGTACGGCTCGGAGACCGTCGCCGTGCGCGACGCCACCTTCGACGTCGCCAAGGGTGACTTCGTGTTCCTCGTCGGACCCTCGGGCTCTGGCAAGTCGACCATCCTGCGCCTCATCAACCGTCAAGAGGTCGCCGACCGCGGGGACGTCTGGGTGGCCGGGCGCAACGTGAACGAGATGCCGGACTCCCGCGTGCCCTACCTGCGCCGCAGCATGGGCAACGTGTTCCAGGACTACAAACTGCTGACGAACAAGACCGTGTTCGAAAACGTGGCCTTCGCCCTCGAGGTGATCGGCAAGCCCCGCCACATGGTCGCGCGCCAGGTGCCGATCGTGCTCGACCTCGTCGGTCTCGCCGGCAAGGAAGACCGGTTCCCACACCAACTCTCCGGCGGTGAGCAGCAGCGCGTCTCGATCGCGCGCGCGTTCGTCAACCGCCCGCTCATCCTGCTCGCCGACGAGCCGACCGGAAACCTCGACCCGGCGACGGGCGAGGGGATCATGGCGCTCTTGGACGAGATCAACCAGACGGGAACGACGGTCGTCATGGCGACCCACGACCATCGCGTCGTGAACGCGATGCGACGACGAGTGATCCAGCTCGATCGTGGCGTCATCGTGCGCGACCAGGAACGCGGGGTGTACGAATGATCGCGCGCATCGCCTATGCGTTCCGCGAGATGTGGGCGAGTTTCCGTCGCAACCTCACGCTGACGGCTGCCGCGATCTTGACGTCGGCGATCGCGTTGCTCCTCGTCGGCACCACGTTCCTCATCCAGCGCGCGTTCGAGAACCTGCTCGTGCAGTGGCGCGGGGACGTCGAGATGATCGTGTTTGTGCGTAGCGACGCGACCCCCGAGCAGATCACGCTGATCGGCGACACCATCAAGTCGGCACCGACCATCATCGACGTCGAGAAGCTGCAGTACCTGGACAAGATCCAGACCTACGAAGAGGCAAAGCGCATCTTCGCGGGTGATCCGGTCACCCTCAGCCTGCTCACGCCCGAGAACATCCCGTCGCAATACAAGGTGGTTCCGATCACGGACGATCCCGCACTCGTGCGCTCACTTTCCGAGCAGTATCGCTCGTTGCCAGGTGTAGAGGACGTCGCGCTCGCCGAGGACGAGTTCCAGGTGATCTCGACGTTGTCGCGATTCGTGCGCACCGTCACCCTCGTGATGTCACTCGTGCTCCTCGTCGTGGCCGTCGGGTTGATCTGGAACACCATCCGCACCGCGATGTTCGCTCGACGCCGCGAGATCGAGGTGATGAAGCTCGTCGGTGCGACCAACTGGTTCATCCGCATTCCGTTCATGCTCGAGGGACTGCTGCAGGGCCTCCTCGGAGCGGTCGTGTCGTGCGGTGGTCTGTGGGTGTTGAACTCGGCGTGGAACAACGGCGTCGCCGGATTCAAGCCCGGCACGGGGATCTCCTCGCTCGTCGTGCCGTCGAGCTACCTGTCGAGCGTGATGGTCATCCTGCTCGTCGTCGGTGCAGTGGTCGGAGCCGTCGGTTCGGCGATCGCCGCCTCGCGCTTCCTCGACGTCTAGGCGCGCACCCGTCACCACCTAGGGTTTGGCCATGGCCTTTACCGAGATCGACTACGACGTGCGCGAACGCATCGCCACGATCACGCTCAACCGTCCCGACAAGCTGAATGCGTTCACCGGCACGATGATGCGCGAGTTGATCGAGGCATTCGACCAGGCGGATGCCGACGACGACGTGCGCGTCGTGATCGTCACCGGGGCCGGGCGCGGGTTCTGCGCCGGTGCAGACCTCTCGGGTGGTGGGGACACGTTCAACGACGGCTCGCTGTCGACCGAAGCTGCGACGACATTTCGCCGTGATGGTGGCGGCACGGTGACCCTGCGCATCTTTGCCATGCACAAGCCGGTGATCGGTGCGATCAACGGTCCAGCGGTCGGAATCGGCGCGACGATGACGTTGCCGATGGACGTGCGGCTCGCATCCACGAACGCCAAGATCGGATTCGTCTTCACCAGGCGCGGCATCGTTCCCGAGGCCTGCTCGAGTTGGTTCCTGCCGCGACTCGTCGGCATCGCCCAGGCTCAGGAGTGGGTGATGACGGGACGCGTGTTCGCCGCCGAGGAGGCCAAGTCGGGTGGACTCGTACGCAGCGTGCATGCGCCGGAGGAGTTGTTGGCTGCAGCGAGGGAACTCGCACGCGAGATCATCGAGAACACCGCGCCGGTCTCGGTCGCGCTCGCTCGCCAGATGATGTGGAGGATGCTGGGCGCATCGCATCCCATGGAGGCCCACCGTGTGGATTCCCGCGGCATCCAGATCCGCGGTCGTTCCAACGACGTGAAGGAAGGCGTGATGAGCTTCCTCGAGAAGCGTCCCGCGAGGTTCGTCGATTCGGTCTCGAGCGACCTGCCCGACATCTTTCCTGGCTGGACGGAGCCCGAGTTCTTCTGATGTCGCTCTACGAACGGGTCGGTGGGGACGAATTCTTCGTTCGCCTCGTCGACCGTTTCTACGACGGAGTCGCGACCGACGAGGTACTGCTTCGTCTGTATCCGGAGCAGAGCGACTTGACCGGTGCGCGCGAGCGACTTCGGTTGTTCCTCATCCAGTACTGGGGTGGACCGACGACCTACAGCGACGAGCGGGGACACCCGCGACTGCGCCAGCGTCACTTTCCCTTCGCCATCGGTTCCCTCGAGCGAGACCGGTGGCTCGTGCACATGCTGGCGGCCGTCGACGAGGTCGCAACGAGCGAGGACGTGAGAGCGGAACTCACCGAGTACATGGTGCGTGCCGCCGAGCACATGGTCAACGTCGAGGGCTGATCAGCGCAACGCGAAGCAGGCGATGCCTGCGGCGATCGCGACGTTCAGCGAGTCGACCCCATCGCGCATGGCGATTCGCGCGAGTGTCGAGCACGATTCCGACATGTCGCTCGACAGCCCGCTGCGTTCGGAGCCGAGCACGAGCGCTCGCGGGGAGTCGGAGTGCGACAACGTCGAGATGTCGACGACCGCGCGCGTGGGGTGCGAGGGAGTGAGGCCGATCGACTCGAATCCGTGGGCCGCAAGGAGCGAGACGAGTTCCGTCGTCGACTGGTAGCGCGCGTGCGGGAGAACGAACGTCGTTCCCATCGCCACGCGCAGTGCGCGGCGGGCGAGCGGATCGCTCGAGGTGGAATCCAACACGAGCCCGTCCCAGCCGAGCGCGGCGGCACTGCGCACGATCGAGCCGACGTTGCTCGGGTTGTCGACTCCATCGACGACGACGAGTCGACGCGACGACGCGACGAGTTCGCCGAGGTCGATTGCGGCTGGCCGCTTGAACAGCCCGATGGCGTCGAGCGGCACGCCGAGGCCGGTCACCTCGCGACGGATGTCGGCGGAAGCGACGAGCGTCGTGCCACCTGCGTCGTGCACGCGTCGTGAGAAACGGGTGGCGGTCTTCGGATCGCACAGCACGACGTCGGGGACGCATCGTGCATCGAGTGCGCGTTCGACGACGAGGTCGCCCTCGGCGATGAAGCGGCCCTCGGTGTCGGGGCTGCGCCGCTGGGCGATGGTGGTCAGCTGGCGCTCACGCCAGCGAAACGCATCGAGCCGCGGATCGTCGGCGCTGTCGACCTCGACGATCATGGCGCCTAGAAGTGCCAGGGGTAGTCGTCCCAGTTGGGGTCGCGCTTGTCGAGGAATGCGTTGCGACCCTCTTCGGCCTCGTCCGTCATGTAGGCGAGTCGTGTGGCCTCGCCAGCGAAGACCTGCTGGCCGACGAGACCGTCGTCGATCAGGTTGAACGAGAACTTGAGCATGCGCTGGGCCGTCGGGCTCTTGCCGTTGATCTCCTTGGCCCACTGCAGGGCGGTGGCTTCGAGCTCGGCGTGCGGCACGACGGCATTCACCATGCCCATGCGGTGGGCGTCGTCGGCCGAGTACTCGCGACCGAGGAAGAAGATCTCACGGGCGAACTTCTGGCCGACTTGGCGCGCGAGGTATGCGGAGCCGAATCCGCCGTCGAAGCTCGCGACGTCGGCGTCGGTCTGCTTGAAGCGTGCGTGTTCCTTGCTGGCGAGCGTGAGGTCAGCGACGACGTGCAGGCTGTGGCCGCCGCCCGCCGCCCAACCCGGGACCACGCAGATGACGATCTTGGGCATGAAGCGGATCAGTCGCTGGACCTCGAGGATGTGCAGGCGACCGCTGCGTGAGGAATCGATCGTCGATGCGGAGTCGCCGCTTGCGTACTTGTAGCCGTCCTTGCCTCGGATGCGCTGGTCGCCCCCGCTGCAGAACGCCCAGCCGCCGTCCTTCGGCGAGGGTCCGTTGCCGGTCAACAACACGCAGCCGACGTCGGTGGTCTGGCGTGCGTGGTCGAGCGCGCGATAGAGCTCGTCCACCGTGGACGGCCTGAACGCGTTGCGCACCTCGGGTCGGTTGAACGCGATGCGCACGGTGCCGTGCGCCTTGGCACGGTGGTAGGTGATGTCTGCGAAGTCGAATCCCGACACTTCGTCCCATTGGGATGCGTCGAAGATCTCGGAGACGTTCGCGGCCATGTCTCCATTGTCGCAGGGGATCGGCCCTGCGCCACACCCGTGAGGAGATCTAGTTGGTGCGCGGAATGGCGCGACGGTGCGCGTGTTCTGGGTGTTCGGCAACGAAGCGCTGTGCCCATTGGGCGTTCAGTTCGTCCGATTGCGACTTCGTGGCGGGCGGTGGGACCTCGTCCACGTGCGCACCGATGTGGTCCATGATCAGCCTGATCGTCGCGTCCATCTCCCGTGTGAGTTGTTCGTAGGTGATGTGCAGGGGTGTGATGCCGTTGGCGGAGAAGTACGCATCCCACTGTGCGTTCTCATGCGAGATGCGGTCGAGTGCGGCGATGATCGCTGACGCGTCGTAGTGCGGGTCCTTGTTCGCCGTCATGTTGCTGTTCCAGCTCTCCGTCTGTGCCGCGCGCACGAAGGAGATCGCCTGGCGCAGTTCGTTCTCGCGGGTGATGCGCACCCACGACACCGGCGCGCCCCACAGCGACACGTCGACGCCGAGGGCGAGCATGTGGCGCTCGTATTGGTTCCAGTGCATCTTCACCCCGAACACGCCGTTCGAGGTGGTGTTCACCTCGGCCACTTCGTGGAGGTAGTCGAGGAACGAGGCTCGCGAGAACGACGAGACGTCCTTCCACGGAAAGCGACCGGACGCCTTGCGCGCGAGGGCGATCGGAAGGTACGTCGCCTTGATTCGCGGAGTGTGGTGACGGGCGCGAAACGTGGCGAAGTTGTTTGTCTGGATGTTGAGGTACTCGACCGGGTTCCCTGCGGCCTTCGTCGCGCGCAGGATGCTGCACAGGAGCGTGCTGCCGGTGCGCTCGGTGGAGGCGATGGCGAGCAGGCGGCGCGTGGTCATGCGTGACGAGCCTAGAAGCCGAACGAACGCACAAGAGGGAAGCGGTGGTCGGCGAGTGGGATTGGTACGGTATCTACGCCCCGATCGACGGTGAAGTGGAGTGACCATGGCAATGCCGACCAAACAAGAGTGGACCAAGCGCGCCGAGCAGAAGGTGAAGCGCACGCAGTTGTTCATCAACGGACGATTCGTCGATGCCGCGAGCGGCAAGACCTTCGACTCGATCAACCCGCGCGACGGGAAGTTGATCTGCGAGGTCGCCGAGGGCGACGCAGAGGACGTGAACCGCGCGGTCGCCGCCGCCAAGGCGAGCTTCGAAGCCGGCATCTGGCGTGAGATGGCGCCACTGGATCGCAAGAAGTTGATCCTGCGCTGGGTCGAGTTGATCCACGCGCACGCCGAGGAGCTCGCACTGCTCGAGACCATGAACTGCGGCAAGCCGATCAGCGACTCGCTCAACGTCGATGTCGCCTCGTGTGCCAACAACATGCAGTGGTACGCCGAGTGCATCGACAAGCTGTACGGCGAGATCGCCCCGATCCCGCGTGACTCCGTCGCCCTCATCGAGCGTGAACCGATGGGCGTCGTCGGCGCCGTCGTGCCGTGGAACTATCCGCTCATCATCACCTCGTGGAAGGTCGGCGCCGCACTCGCCGCCGGTAACTCGGTCGTTCTGAAGCCGGCAGAGCAGTCACCACTGTCGGCGCTGTTGTTCGCCGAACTCGCCACGCAGGCCGGCCTGCCCGACGGCGTGTTGAACGTCGTGCCGGGATTCGGCCCGACCGCGGGCGGTGCACTCGGTCGCCACATGGACGTGAACAAGTTGGCCTTCACCGGTTCCACCGAGGTCGGCAAGTACTTCCTCAAGTACGCCGCCGAGAGCAACGCAAAAGCGGTGTCGCTCGAACTCGGTGGGAAGACCCCGCACGTCGTGCTCGGCGACTTGCCGGACGTCGACGCCGCCGCTTCTGCGATCGCGTGGGGCGTGTTCTACAACGCCGGTCAGACCTGCCACGCGGGAACTCGCGTCATCGTCGATGCGCGAGTCGAAGACGAATTGTTGGACAAGGTGCGCGAGGTCTCGAAGTCGATCATGCCCGGCGACACCTACGACCCGGCGACCGCGATGGGAACGATCGTCGATCGCACGCAGTTCGATCGTGTGAACGAGTACATCGCAATCGGCAAGTCCGAGGGCGCCACGGTCCACACCGGTGGAACGCCCGTCGAGCCCGTGCCCGGTGGCGTGTTCATTCCGCCGACGATCTTCACGGACGTCAAGCCCGGCATGCGCATCGAAAAGGAAGAGATCTTCGGACCTGTGCTCGGATCCGTTCGTGTCACGAGCGAGGAAGAGGCCGTGCGCATCGCCAACGACACGCAATACGGTCTCGGTGCGGCGTTGTGGACCCGCGACGTGAGCAAGGCGCACAAGATCGCGCGTCAGTTGCGTGCGGGAACCGTGTGGGTGAACACCTTCGACCGCAGCAGCATCACGACTCCGTTCGGCGGCTTCAAGCAGTCGGGCACGGGCCGTGACCGCTCGTTGCACTCGATCGAGGGCTACACGAACCTGAAGACCACCTGGATCCAGCTCTAGGTCGACGACAACCAATTTCAAAAGGGGGAACCATGCGTTGCGGATTCATCGGACTCGGACACATCGGCAAGTACTTGGCGGGAAGCCTCGTGCGCAACGGCTTCGAGGTCACGGTCTATGACCTCGACCCGAAGGCCGTCGAAGGGCTCGTCGCCAAGGGGGCGAAGGCCGCGACCTCGGTGAAGGGCGTGTGCGACGCCTCCGACACCGTGTTCACCTGCCTCCCTTCTCCGCGCGCGATCGACGCGGTCGTCGCCGGACCCGGCGGCGTGATCGAGTCGCTCGCTGGTCGCGCGACTCGCGGAACGTGGGTCGACATGAGCACGAACGACCAGAGCGAGACGGAGCGACTCGGCGCCCTCGCCGAGTCGAAGGGCGTGAACGTGCTCGAATCCCCGGTGACCGGTGGCGTGCACAAGGCAGCACACGGCGACATCACGGTGCTCGTCGGTGGCAAGACCGACGTGTTCAAGGCGCACGAGAAGGCACTGAACGCGATGGGCAACCCGGTGCTCTACATCGGCGACCTCGGCAAGGCCGCGGTGATCAAGGTGATCACCAACATGCTTGCCTTCATCCACCTCGTCGCAGCCGGCGAGGCGCTCATGTTGTCCAAGCGCGCAGGTCTCGACCTCGGCGTGGCCTTCGAGGCGATCAAGCAGTCGTCGGGCAACAGCTTCGTGCACGAGACCGAGAGCCAGGTCATCTTGAACGGCTCCTACAACATCAACTTCACGATGGACCTCGCCCTCAAGGACCTCGGGTTTGCGATGGGATTCGGACGCGAGTTCGGCGTGCCACTCGACCTGGCAGGACACACCTACCAGACGTTCATCCGCGCCAAGGAGGCCTACGGCGGCGACGCATGGTCGTCGCAGGTCGTCAAGTTGCTCGAGGACGCCACCGGCACGGACCTTCGTGCCCCGGGATTCCCCGCAGAACTGGAATAGCCTTCGTCCCGTCGACCTCATGGGGGTGAGATGGGCACGATGAAGACCACGCGACGCGAACTTGCCGCCGCGTTCCGCTGGGCGGCACGCCTCGGCTACCACGAGGCCGTCGCCAACCACTTCAGTGCTGCGGTCTCCGACGACGGTCAGCAGTTCCTGGTCAATCCGGTCGGTAGTCACTTCTCGCGCATCCGCGCGAGCGACCTCGTGCTCGTCGACACCTCCGCAGAGGGCGAGTCGCTCGACTTCGGCGTGGATCCAACGGCGTGGGTGCTGCACTCGCACATCCATCGTCACGTTCCGCACGCGCGCTGCATCCTGCACACCCACATGCGTTACGCCACGACCCTTGCGTGCCTTGCGAACTACGAGTTCCAGATGGTGGATCAGAACGCGTGTCGATTCCACGGAACGATCGCCTATGACCGCAACTATGCAGGTCTTGCACTCGACCCCGAGGAGGGGGAGCGCGTTGCAAAGCTGTTCGGCGACGACAAAGAGGTGCTCTTCCTCGGCAACCACGGAGTGATGGTGGTGGGCAACAGCGTCGCCGAGGCGTTCGACCTTCTGTATTACTTGGAAAAAGCGAGCGAGGTGCAGGTACTTGCGCTCTCGACCGGTCGTGAACTGTCGATCATCCCCGACGAGGTCGCTGCGCACGCGGCCCGTCAGTGGCGCGAGTATCCGAATGCCGCACGACTGCACATGGACGCGCTGATGGCGATCCTCGAAGAGGAGAGCCCGGACTATGCCAAGTAGTAGTTTTTCTAGGACGTTTCGGGTGTGAGCACCCCACGAAGAGCAAAGGTGGACCAATGAAGGCAGCAGTGTGTCGCGAGTTCGGCAAGCCCCTCGTCATCGAGGAAGTCAACCTCGCCGACGAAGGCCCGGGTGAGGTCCGCGTCAAGATCGCCGCAGTGGCGATCTGCCACAGCGACATCACCTATGCCGACGGCGGTTGGGGTGGCACGCTGCCAGCGATCTTCGGTCACGAGTGCGCCGGTGTCGTCGAGCGCGTCGGCCAGGGCGTGACGACGGTGAAGGCGGGCGACACGGTCGTCGTCACGTTGATCCGCTCGTGCGGCCACTGTCATGGATGCAGCCGCGGCATGCCGGTGACGTGCTCCACGCAGTTCCCACTCGATGCGAAGTCGCCGATCACGGACGCCAAGGGCAATCCGATCGTGCAGAGCATGCGCACCGGTGGATTCGCCGAATACGTCGTCGTGCACGAGTCGCAGTGCGTCACCGTTTCGCCGTCCATCCCGGCACCGAGCGCATCGCTTCTGGCCTGCGGCGTGATCACGGGATTCGGCGCGGTCACCAACACCGCCAAGGTCGCCCCAGGTAGCCACGTGGTGGTCATCGGCACCGGCGGAGTCGGTCTGAACTCGATCCAGGGTGCGCACGTATCGGGTGCGCGCACCGTGATCGCCGTCGACATCGCCGACAACAAGGTCGAGGCGGCCAAGAAGTTCGGTGCCACGCACGGCGTGAACTCGAAGACCGCAGACGTCACGGCCAAGGTGATGGAGATCACCGAGGGTCATGGAGCCGACTACGTCTTCGTGACCGTGGGCGCCAAGCAGGCCTTCGACTCGTCGTATGCAATGCTCGCCAAGGGCGGCTCGATGGTGATGGTCGGCATGCCGGCGAGCGGAGTGATGTCGGAGATCGATCCCGGCACGATGGCCGCCTACAGCCAGAACATCCTCGGCTCGAAGATGGGCTCGGCCCGCATCCAGGTCGACATTCCGAACCTCGTCGGGCTCTACAACCAGGGTCGCGTCAAGTTGGACGAGCTCGTCACGAAGACCTACAAGCTCGAGGACATCAACGAGGCGATCGATGCGGTCAAGCGCGGTGACGCGCTGCGCAACGTGATCGTGTTCTGACGTGAAGGTCGTCGACGTCAAGACCTTCGTGGTCGGCAACCCGCCACCACGAAACGGTGGTCGCTACTTCATCTTCGTGAAGTTGACGACCGACACGGGAATCACCGGCATCGGTGAGATCTACACGGCAACCTTCACCCCGCACATGACGGCCAAGATGGCCGAGGAAGTGGCCGCACGCCACGTCGTCGGTCGCGATCCATTCCACATCGAGGCGATGTGGCGCGAGGTGTACGGCCGTGGCTATGCGCTGCGTCCCGACCTCACCATGGGTGGCATCGTGAGTGGCCTCGAGATGGCGATGTGGGACATCTGCGGCAAGGAGACCGGCAAGCCGGTGTACGAATTGCTCGGTGGTCGAGTGCACGACAAGCTTCGCGCGTACACCTACCTCTATCCGCCGGAGGGAGTCGACGTGTACGCCGACGATCCCGTCTATCGCGATCCGGACGCGGCCGCCGAGGCCGCGGTGCGCGAGGTCGAGCGTGGGTTCACGGGCGTGAAGTTCGATCCCGCCGGCCGCTACTCGGTCTACGACGGCCGCCAACCCGCACTGCACGCGATGGACCTCTCGGAAAAGATGGTCCGCGCGGTGCGCGAGGCGATCGGGGATCGAGCCGACATCTTGTTCGGCACCCATGGTCAGTTCACCGCATCCGGTGCGATCCGTCTCGCCAAGCGGCTCGAGAAGTACGACCCGCTGTGGTTCGAAGAGCCGTGCCCGCCGGACAGCCCAGAGGAAATCGCCAAGGTCGCCCGCGCGACGAGCATTCCGATCTCGGCCGGTGAGCGCCTCACGACCAAGTACGAGTTCCACCAGTTGCTCAAGTTGGGTGCGGCCTCGATCATCCAGCCCGACCTCGGCCGCTCCGGTGGTCTGCTCGAGACGAAGAAGATCGCCGCGCTCGCCGAGGTGTACCACGCCCTCGTCGCGCCGCACCTGTATTGCGGTCCGGTGGTCGCCGCTGCCAACATCCAGCTCGCGACGTGCACGCCGAACTTCCTGATCCTCGAGACCATCCAAGGGTGGCAGGGTTTCCATGCGAAGCTCCTGAAGACCTCGATCCATTTCGACTCGGGCTTCATCATTCCCCCGACCGAACCTGGTCTCGGCGTCGAGTTGAACGAAGACGTCGCCAACGCCCATCCGTACGACGGAACCGCCTTGCACCTCGAGATGAGCGAGCAACCCGCAACGTTGCTCTGACCATGTCGTCGCCGATCGCTCTCCCGGTGTGGCAGGAGGGTGTCGTGCGCATGCCTCGTCCGCGCCTGGTCGTCGACGTCGACGTCGACGTCGCAATAGTCGGCGGTGGCTACACGGGGCTGTGGACCGCGTACTACCTGAGCGAGTTGAACCCGACGTTGTCGATTGCCGTCGTCGAGGCGAACTACGTCGGATTCGGAGGCAGCGGACGAAACGGCGGTTGGTGCAGTGCGTTCTTGCCGATGTCGCCAGACGAGATGGCTGCCGAGCACGGCCACGAGGCGATGGACTTCATCCAGCGCGAGATGTTCGCCACCGTGGACGAAGTCGGTGCAGTGGCGGCTCGCGAGGGCATCGACTGTGGATTCACGAAGGGTGGCACCGTCACGAACGCCTCGAGGGAGACCCACGTGCAACGTCTTCGCGACTACGTGGCGTCCTGGCATGCGGCGGGATTCGGTGGCGACGACGTGCGGTGGATCGAGCCTCGCGAGATGACCTCGCGGATCGCCGTCGCTCGCAGTCTTGGAGGGGTCGTCAGTCCGCATTGTGCGGCGATCGATCCGTGGCGACTCGTCAGCGGACTGGCCGGCGTCCTCGAACGACGCGGCGTGCGGATCTTCGAGGCATCACCTGCGACGTCGATCGCGTCACGTCGGGTGACGACCGAGATGGGAGAGGTGCGCGCGACGTGGGTCGTGCGGGCGATCGAGTCGTTCGGCTCGCAGATGGCCGACACCGCCCGCGACATCGTGCCCCTGTATTCGTTGATGGTGGCGACCGAGCCGTTGTCGAAGCGGGTCTGGGACTCACTCGGTTGGTCGGGTCGGGAGACCTTCGCCGACGGTCGCAACATGGTGACCTACGCCCAACGCACGAGCGACGATCGCATCGCCTTTGGTGGCCGCGGCGCGCCATATCACTTCGGGTCGAAGATCGATGCGGCGTACGAGATCAACGAGACGATTCACCGACGGATCGAAGAGACGATGCGCGAGAACTTCCCGCAAATTGCTGATGCTCGGATCACCCACCGATGGGGAGGCCCGGTCGGGGCGCCGCGCGACTGGCATGCCTTCGCCAACGTCGATCGCACGTCCGGTCTGTGTGCCGGCGGCGGCTACGTCGGAGACGGCGTGGCGCTTGCAAACCTCGTCGGAAGGACACTTGCACATCTGATCGTCGACACGAAGGAGCCGATCACCAGGTCGTTGCTCGTCGATCATCGTTCGCAACGCTGGGAACCTGAGCCGCTTCGTTGGCTCGGCGTGAACGGGCTCCTCGCGCTCACCGAACAGGCGGACCGAATGGAGCGTCGCCGAGGCAAACCCGCTCGACGCATCCTCGCGCTTCGTGACCGAGTGCTCGGCTGAGCGGGTCGTTCACTAGATTTGCGCCATGACCATTTCCTTTCGCGCACTCGACATTCCCGCCTCCGAACTCGCCGAGAAGCCGCTCGGCCAACCGTCTGCGGAACCGTTGACCGGCGAGATCATGACGCGAGCGAAGGTGTTCCTCGACAACGAGACCGTCACCTCGGGAACCTGGGAGTGTGAGCCGGGTGCGTCGCGTTGGGAGTTCACCACGCGTGGCGAAGTGATCTACGTGCTCAAGGGCTCGATGACGGTGCAGGAAGACGGTGGCGAGGCCGTGAAGTTGACCGCGGGATCGAGTTGCATCTTCCCGATCGGCTGGAAGGGCACCTGGACGGTGCACGAGACGCTGCGCAAGGTCTTCGTCGTCTACCGCACGAAGTAGCGGTCTTTTCAGTTCGAGGCGACGCAGATGCGCAACATCTGCTGACCACCGCGGAACGCGTCGCGAAGGGCGTCTGCGAGATCTTCCGGTGACGTCACGTCACGTGCGCTCCAGCCGAAACCACGGGCGATGGCCAGGGGATCGTAGGACGACACGTCGACTCCCATCCGAGTGGCACTCACGTCGTCGAAGCTCTGGCGAATCTGTTGGTATCCGCGGTTGTCCCACAGCACGAGCGTGACGTTGACGTCCTCGTCGACGGCGGCCGCCATCTCCGCGACCGTGAACAACCAACCGCCGTCGCCGGCGACGGCGAGCACCGGTCTGTCGGGAGCGGCGATGCTCGCGCCGATCGCCATTGGCAACGCACATCCGAGCGTGCCGAATCCATACGGTGCGAGCCAGGAACGTGACCGAGATGCCGGCAGCCACCAGTGTGCGGAGTAGCCGAGCTGGGTGGAATCGAGTGCGACGATCGCATCGTCGGGAAGGACCGACTCGATCGCCTCCAGCCACGGGGAGAACTCCTCCGACGTCTTGTTGCGCGAGTGTTCACGCCAGGCGCGCGCCCTGGTCGCTCCGTCACGTGACGTGCCGGGAGTCAGGTGGCCGCGGAGTGCTTCGAGTGTGGTCGATGCGTCGCCGACGAGCTCCACGCTCGGGATCACGCGACGCTGCATCTGTTCGACGTCGAGGTCGATGCGCACGACCGAGCCGGAAAACTGCAGCGCCCGTCCGTCGTTGTAGAGGTCGGTGTCGGACAGCTCGCTGCCGACGACGAGGACCGCATCTGCCGCTTCGATGTCGCGCTGGATGCGACCGAAGACAAGGGTGTTTTCCGCGCACAGCGGATGCGAACTTGGCACGACCCCTTTGGCATTGCCGGTGAGGACCACCGGTGCATCGAGAGCCTCGGCGACGGCGATGAGCGCGTCAGTCGAGTCCTTTGCTCCGCCGCCGGCGATGATGACCGGATTGCGCGAAACGGAGAGCATCTCTGCCGCGCGACGGACGTCGATCGGCGACGCGGTCGGTGGCGCAGCGGGGATGTGCGCACGCACGAATGCATCACACGGTGACGCGAGCACGTCCATCGGGATCGCGAGGTGCACGGGTCGTGGTCGTGACGAGGTGAACACGTTCCACGCACGCTCGATCAACTGTGGCAACTGCGATGGATCGGTGACGGTTTCGCTGAACGCGCACACGCTGCGCACGAGACCGGCTTGGTCGGGAAGGTCGTGCAGCGGACCGACGTGTGCGCCGAGTGCATCCGTCGGAGTCGTCGATGCAAGCACCAGCATCGGTCGCGAGTCGTGGTAGGCCTGGGCGATCGGGGTGAGGGCGTTGGTGAGCCCTGGGCCACTGATCAACACGCAGACTCCGGGTCGGCCGGTCACGAGTCCCCAGCCGTCGGCCATGAATCCCGCGCCTTGTTCGTGGCGGGGGGAGACGGCGCGCACGCCGCTGCGGTGGAGTCCGCGATACAGCTCGACGTTGTGCACCCCGGGGATGCCAAAGACGACGTCGACGCCGTAGTCGCGGGCAAGCAGGTCGATCAGTGCTTCGCCGACGTTCATCGAGGTCACCGTGTGGAAGCGAGCTCGTCTGCGAGCGTGCGGATCTTGGTACACGCGTCGCGCAGCACCGGTGCATCCACGGTGAGGGCGATGCGGATGTGCCCGGCTCCACCTGCGCCGAAGCTCTCACCGGGCATGACGCCGACCGAGTGTTCATCCAGGAGTCGCCACGCGAACTGCTCCCCGGTGAGACCCGTCGAGCGCACGTCGACCATCACGAACATGCCGCCTTCCGGCATGCGCGCGGGAGAGTTCGGTGCGTCCCCGAGTTCCTCGACGAGGGCGACTGCTCGCTCGCGGAACGCGGCACGCAGACGGTCGACTTCTGGGTGACGCGTGTCGAGAGCGACGACGAGGGCATCCTCGATGAAGGGCTGCGAACCAAAGAGCATTGCCTCGGCCACGAGCGTCAGACGTTCGATGACCGGTGCAGGTGCGGCGACCCACCCGGCGCGGAAACCTGGCAGCGCGTGCGACTTGGAAATCGACGACACGGCAAGCGTGCGCTCGCGCAGTCGTGGCGAGTCGAACGGGGAGTGAAACGGTGCGTCGTAGGTCATGTCGGCATAGACCTCGTCGACGACGATCCACAGGTCGTGGGCGATCGCCACCTCTCCGATGGCATCGATCTCTTCGCGCGACAGCACCGCGCCGGTCGGGTTGCTCGGAGTGTTGAGGAGCAACACGCGAGAGTTGGGAGTGACCGCTCGTTCGATTGCGGCGGCGGTGACGTGGAACCGATCTTCCGGAAGCGTCGGAACGGCGACGAACGTTGCACCTGACGCGGCGACGAGTCCCTCGTAGGTCGCGTAATACGGATCGGGAACGAGCACTTCATC
>CAYXIY010000009.1:0-28061 GCA_964465475.1 uncultured Acidimicrobium sp.
TGATTGGAGTCGGAAGTTGTGCAGCAGCGCTGTGTGACCCCATGATCGACCAGCGTGGGGGAGCGTTCGGGCTTGGGCTCGGACTAGTACCGGGAGTCTCAGTCCTTGCTGAAAGTGAGAAAGTTCCACACGATCAGCTTCAGCGAACGTCTCAGCTCGCGGGGGTTCCATTCATCGAGGTACCGACTGGGTCGGCAGTCATCGTTCGGGATGGGAAATGGACGAGCGTCGGTGACGTGGTCGTCCACGGAGAACTGACGGTGGTCAGCTCTCGATAATCACCACTGACTCGATGATCAGCGGTTCGATTGGCGGAACGCCGTTCGACACGGGGTCTGGATTGCCCGCTGCATTGAGTGCGGGAACCGTCGAGTCGAGACCTTCGGTGACTTGTCCGAACAAGGTGTAGTTCGGTGGCAGTGTCACACCTTGATCTCCGGTGATGATGAAGAACTGGCTGCCGTTCGTGTTGGGACCAGAGTTGGCCATCGCAATCGAGCCCAATTTGTACTCGCCTGCACCTGGTAGCTCGTCGCCGAACTTGTAGCCCGGGCCACCAGATCCCGTTGCCGTTGGATCACCACATTGCACGACGAAGTCTGGAATCGCGCGGTGGCAGTTCGTCGAGTCGAAGTACTTGTAGCGGGAAAGGACGACGAAGTTGTTGACCGCGATAGGTGCCTTGGCAGGATCGAGGACGATCGAGAAGTCGCCCTTGTTGGTCTTGACCAATGCGGTATAGGTGACGCCTACTTCGATGCACACTGGTGGCGCCTGTTCGAACTGGACGGCTCGTTCCTCACTTCCGTCCTTGGCCGGGCAGGGCGTCTCTCCGGTGATCACCCGACCATCGGGTGTCGATTCGGGCAGGGTAGTGGCGACGGTCGAGTCCGAAGTCTGAGCCGTGTCGTCCCCTGAGACGCTGAAGATCCCGGCGATGCCGACGATGATCGCAAGGACGATGGCGATTCTCACGCCAACCGACCGCTGGCGACGTCGCTGCGACTGACGTGCCATCTGGTCGAGTCGTTGCTTGCGATTTTCCTTCTTGCGTGCGCGCTTGTTCGTACCCATGAAATATGAAGGTTATCCGTGCACTACTAGTCTGAGTCGTCTGTGGGATTGATCGTTCAAAAGTATGGGGGCACGTCGGTGGCCGATCCCGACCGAATGCGCAACGTCGCCCGCCACATCGTCGCCACCCGTGAGCAAGGTCACAGCGTCGTCGCCGTCGTGTCGGCGATGGGCAAGGCGACCGACAATTTGGTGGAACTTGCACGTCAAATCTCCAGCAACCCACACGGTCGCGAGATGGACATGTTGCTCACCACGGGCGAGAGAATCTCGAGCGCGTTGTTGTGCATGGCGCTGCTGGACATGGGATGTGATGCGATGAGTTTCACCGGTAGCCAAGTGGGCATCATCACTGACACCACGCACACGAAAGCCAAGATCCTCGAAATCAAGGGGGACCGAGTTCGTGAGGCGCTGGGCCAAGGCAAGGTCGCCGTCGTCGCAGGTTTCCAGGGAGTGAGCACCGCGCGGGAGATCACGACCCTTGGTCGCGGTGGGAGCGACACGACTGCGGTGGCGTTGGCCGCCGCGCTTGAGGCCGACGTTTGCGAGATCTACACCGACGTCACCGGCGTGTTCAGCGCCGATCCACGCGTCGTGCCACAGGCGCGCAAGCTGAAGACGCTGAGTTTCGACGAAATGCTCGAGATGGCCGGTGCGGGAAGCAAGGTCCTCGCGCTGCGCTCGGTCGAGTTTGCAAGGAATCACAACGTGCCGATCCACGTACGTTCCAGCTTCACCTGGGAAGAGGGAACGTGGGTGGTCGACGAACATGACGAGAGGAATGTACGAACCATGGAAGACCCCATCATTTCCGGAGTCGTTCACGACGTCGGTGAGGCGAAGATGACGTTGCTTGGCGTCCCCGACAGGCCAGGAGTATCGGCGTTGCTGTTCGAGTCGCTCGCGAAGGCGAACGTGAACGTCGACATGATCGTGCAGAACACCTCGATCGACGGCACGACCGACATCTCCTTCACGTTGCCCGCCGGCGACATCCGCGTGGCTGAGCCGATCCTGCACAAGGTGAGTGCCGAAGTGGGGGCGAAGGGAATCAACCAGGACGCAAACATCGTGAAGTTGTCACTCGTTGGTGCTGGCATGAAGTCGAGCCCAGGCATCGCCGCAAAGATGTTCCGCGTCCTTGCCGACAACGGCGTGAACATCGAGATGATCTCGACCAGCACCATTCGAATCTCCGTTGTGGTGGAGAAGTCGAAGCTCGACGTCGCGGTCAAGTCGCTGCACACTGCGTTCGATCTCGACAGCGGCTCGGACTATTCCGCGCCGCTTCCCGAGCGGAAATAGGTCGACACTGCACATGACCGGACCACGGGTGAAGAACTGGCGGACCCAGTTCACCCCCTGGAGGGCGGCAGGGAGCAGGACCGAGGGCGGCGGGACTCCCGACGACGTCGTTCGCGAGACGGGGTGGGTGTTCAACAACGAGACCGGATCACAACTCACCCTCGCTGACTTCGTCCGCACAGGTGACGTCGAGACGCGACGATTCATGCGTCATTTCGGAGTCTCACCGGAACGACTTGCGAGCGGCTCACTCCTCGAGATCGGTAGTGGGATCGGTCGCATGACTGCAGCTTTCACCAACATGTGCGCGCGAGTCGTGGCCACCGACGTGGATGCGGCCTTCCTGGAGCGATGCCGGCAGACCGTCGCCGCCCATGGGAGGCCCGAACGATTGCACACGGTTCACGTGGCAGACGGCAGAACGCTCGATGTGCCGAACGACAGCGTCGACTTCGTCTTTTCCTACATCGTTTTGCAGCACTGTCAACATGACGATGCACTCGCATTGACCTCGGAGGCCATTCGCATCTCGCGTGACGGCGGTCTGGTGATGCTCAACTATCGAACCTGGGTGCCGCTCGACGCGCTGCTCGTCCCACTCGGTTCGCTGGTGCGTCTGGCATGGCGACTTCCCGTCATAGGAAAGCCTCTGTCCACCAAGCGATGGGCGACGCGATTCGGATGGCAGGCGAATCGTCTCAGTCCGGACGAGGTGCTCGACCATCTCGAGCGTCGTGGCGAACTCGCCGCACTCGGGCACGTGCGCGTGCTTCATTCGCATCGCCGAAGGAGAACCGTGAGCCGACAAGACGTGGAGGTTGGAGTGTTGAAGAGAACAAATCGCAGCCATTGGTGGCTCGTTGCATCGGTCGTCAAGCCGTGAATAAGGGACGTATCTCGACTGCCAACATCGAACGTTCGGCCCGCGACATCGATCCCGTCTTCACCCACACGCCGCAGTTCGAGTGCGATGCGCTGAGCGATGCGTTCGGTTGTCGTGTGACACTCAAGGTCGAGACGTTGAACCCGATTCGTAGCTTCAAAGGTCGTGGGGCGGACTTCTTCTTCCGAGAGAATCGGTCGATGTTGTCGACTCGCCAAGTGGTGTGTGCGACCGCCGGAAACTTCGGTCAAGCCGTCGCCTATGCGGCGGCCCGCAACGGTCAGCGGCCGATCGTGTTTTGCGCAACGAATGCAAATCCATTGAAGGTGAAGCGCATGCAGCAACTCGGCGCCGACGTTCGCCAGGTCGGGGCAAACTTCGATGCCGCCAAGACTGCCGCGAAGGAGTTTTGCGCGACCGAGGGTGCATACTTCGTGGAGGACGGAAAGGACGTTGCGATCTCCGAAGGAGCAGGTTCCATCGCAGTCGAGTTGATGTCTGGATGTGAGCTCGATTCGATCTTGGTCCCACTCGGCAACGGCGCACTCATCAACGGGGTCGCAACGTGGATCAAGCACGTGCGTCCCGAGGTTCGTGTGATCGGCGTGTCGAGTGCGAAGGCGGACGCAATGGAGGCTTCGTGGCGTTCGGGATCGTTCGTCGAGCGTGAGTCGGCGGACACGATTGCGGACGGCATCGCCGTTCGTACACCGGTGCCCGAAGCCTTGGATGACATGAAGGGAATCGTGGATGATGTGGTTCTCGTCACCGAAAACTCAATCCTCGAAGCGATGAAGACGCTCTTTGCTTCATCCGGCATCGTTGGTGAGCCAGCAGGGGTTGCAGGGATCGCGGCACTCATTGAACATCGCGACCTGCGTGTCGGACGCGTGGGAACGATCGTGTGCGGAAGCAACGTGACCGAACGCCAAATGCGGGACTGGTTGTTGCCGTAAGGCCAAATTCGTCGGAGTCGGACGAGCCGACCCCACTATCCTGATCACGATGCACGTAGGAGTCGTCGGCGCAACGGGAATGGTGGGCACGGTCATGCGCCAGCTGTTGGCCGACCGCAAATACCCGCTGTCCTCCTTGCGACTCTTTGCATCCGCACGCTCTGCGGGATCGACGGTCGAGTGGAACGGTCGAACCATCACCATCGAGGATGCGGCAACTGCGGACCCCCACGGTCTCGACGTGGTGCTTTTCTCTGCCGGCGCGTCGACCTCTCGCGCACTCGCCGAACGGTATGCACAGGCAGGTGCGACGGTGATCGACAATTCCTCCGCGTGGCGGATGAACCCCGACGTTCCGCTGATCGTCGCCGAAGTCAATCCGGAGGATGTGGCGCTCGCGAAGAAGGGGATCATTGCAAATCCGAATTGCACCACGATGGCGGCAATGCCGGTACTCAAGCCGCTGCATGACGAGGCCGGTCTCACCCGACTCATCGCCAGCACCTATCAGGCCGTCAGCGGTGGAGGTGTTGCAGGTGTCGCGGAACTTGACGCACAGGCAAAAGCAGGCAGCGCCACTGCGAGTTCACTCACCTACGACGGTCGCTCGGTGACCTTCCCGCAGCCGACGAAGTTCGCACGGACGATTGCATTCAACGTGCTTCCACTCGCGGGTTCGCTCGTCGATGACGGCTCTTTGGAGACGGACGAAGAGCAGAAACTGCGCAACGAGAGCCGAAAGATCCTGCACATCCCCGATCTCAAGGTGTCGGGAACGTGCGTGCGAGTGCCGGTGTTCACGGGGCACTCGCTCAGCATCAACGCCGAGTTTGCCTCTGCGATCACGCCCCAGCGGGCGTATGAGATCCTCGCAACTGCACCTGGTGTTTGTGTCGACGACATTCCGACCCCGCTGTTGGCCGCTGGTCAGGATCCGAGTTACGTCGGTCGCATTCGCCAAGACCAGAGCGTCGACGGGAACAGGGGACTTGTGCTCTTCGTTTCCAACGACAACCTGCGCAAGGGCGCCGCGTTGAACGCACTACAGATCGCCGAACTACTCGTCAAGTAGTTCGTTCAGTTGAAGCCTGTCATCGGCATCGACGGCCGCTGCAACCAGTTGTCGGCGGGGTAGTTCGCCGTTCCGTCGATCGCATGGATCGTGTAGGCGTGCCGTGGCTTGTCGCTCGTGTTTGCCCCGGAGAGGTGGGGAAGTGTTCCGTGCAGCAGAACGAGCGTTCCCCGCGGTGCCTCGAGTGGCACGAGCCCTTCGGTCGGATACGGGGTGGGATCGAATACGTCGGTGATCGTCGCGGTGCGCGCGTCGTTCAGCCGTGAACGCGACTTCACGGGGATTCGGTGGCCGCCCGGGAGCGCCCACATGCATCCGTTTTCCGTCGTCGCGTCGTCGATTGCGAACCAGAACCCGATCACGGTCTGTGGCTCTGTCCACAGGAACGTGTGGTCGGTGTGGCAGTTCACTTCTCCGCCGATGCGCGGCTGCTTGAAGATGTACATCGACTGCAGGAGTCGCGGGTCGCTCATCCCGATCTGACGGGCGACGGATGCAAGCTTCGGCGTTCTGCTGAAACTCGAGAACACGTCATCGAGATCGTGCATCGCGTGTCCGAGCTTGTTCAAACTCAGGTGGGCATCTGCCTTGAGGACGCCATCGGCGGAGAACGCGTCCTTTTCGAAGAAGCACCGAATCTTGTCCCCACTCTCCAAGAAGTACTTGTCCGCGGCGTGGCGGGCTTCGCCGTCGGCCGTGAAGATGGTCGCCTCCTCGGGGCTTGGCACCAGTCGTTGTGCCAGCTCCATCGCCCTTGCACGCAACGTCAGACAG
The DNA here is from genome assembly GCA_964465475.1 of uncultured Acidimicrobium sp. GTDB lineage: Bacteria > Actinomycetota > Acidimicrobiia > Acidimicrobiales > Ilumatobacteraceae > UBA3006. The sequence continues at coordinate 6,068 of CAYXIY010000009.1, forward strand.
TCATCCTCGGACACGAAGTTGGGCAGGACGAGGAATCCCTCGTCGTGGAAACGCTCGACCTCGCGGCTGCTGAGCACGTCGGTGGTCGTCGACATCGCCGCGTTAATTCTCGAAGACCGAATGTTCGGGGAAGGCAACGGGGAGCATCTCGCTCATCGGTCGCGGCTCACCGTTGACCTCGAGCAACAAGTTCGGACCACCGTGTTCCCACAGGATCTGTCTGCATCGACCGCACGGCGTCACCGCACTGTCGTTGCCGAAGCACACCACCGCGACCAGTCGTCCGCCGCCACCCATGTGTAACGCACCGACCATCGCGCACTCTGCACACAAGGTCATGCCGTACGAGGCGTTCTCCACGTTGCATCCAGCGATGATGCGTCCGTCGTCGACGAGGGCCGCCGCGCCGACGCGAAAGTTTGAATATGGTGCGTATGCACGGGTCTGCGCCTCGCGAGCGGCCGCCCGAAGCGCGTCCCAATCGATGGCCGGAGTCGTCACGAGACTCACACTATCCGTGGGTTTGTCGCGCGGATTGTTCGGAACTGGTCGGGGTGCGAGTCGATTCGGTAGCGTTGCGTCCATGACCACCGCTGAGATCCGAGTCCTTGCCGACTACGCCCCCCGCCGCTCGAGCCGCTCGCAGGCATTCACGCAGGATGCCGTGCTCGTCGTCGGCTTCGCGCTGCTGACGGCAGTCGCCGCGCAGATCGAAATTCCGCTCGGGTTCACCCCCGTGCCGCTCACCGGGCAGACCTTCGCGGTGTTGCTCGCCGGAGCGGTGTTGGGTGCTCGTCGTGGCGCTCTGAGTCAAGGTGTCTACTGGCTGTCCGGTCTCGTTGGCCTGCCCTTCTATTCGGGCGGAGCTGGTGGTTGGGAAAAGGGCACTGGTGCGACGATGGGCTACTTGGTCGGGTTCATCCTTGCGGCATACGCGATCGGTTATCTCGCAGAGCGCAAGCATGATCGTTCGTTCGCGTCATCGCTGCCGGCGATGTTGCTCGGCTCCACGATCATCTACGCGTGCGGAGCATCGTGGCTCGCGATCCATCTCGGCATCCCCATCGCCAATGGTGAGCAGAATGCGATCACGCTCGGCGTCGCGCCATTCCTCATCGGTGACGTGCTGAAGGCCGTCGTCGCTGCAGGCTGCACCAGTTCGGTGTGGCTCGCGTTGGGCGATCGCCGCTCCTAGCGAGACCTTTCGAGTTCGTAGAGCACGACGTCACCGTCGCGCTTGATCCACAATCCGGCGCCTGCCTGCTCGAAGTGCGGGCTGAGCTGGCGTCGGTACCAGTCACCGGAACGTGAGTAGACGTCGAGGTCCGTCGATGTCTTGTCCACTTGATGCGAGAGGTCATCAGTCGTCGGCACTTCCAGATACAACACGTGACGTGTGGCGGCCGCCAAGTTCTCGATCGCGGCCTTTGCCTGTGCCGTCGTCAGGTACTGCAGGACTCCGTGACACACGACGAGGTCGAAGGGCGAGGACGGTCGCCACAGGGAAATGTCGTGGAGTTCGTGACCATAGGTGCGGCACGCGTGCTCGCTCACGTCGACGGACAAACGCCGAACACGTGGATGATGCTGTGCATACCAGTCGCGCCAGTAGCCGAGACCCGCACCGACATCGAGAAAAGACGTGACCCGAACGTCCCACCACGCGCACATCGCATGTACCGCGGTAGCGAGATCCCCGACCTTCTTTCGGCTGTGGACCGGGGTGCTTGAGTAGAAGCGTCGGTAATAGGACGCATCGAAGGTCTTGCGAGGCATCATTCTTGTGTAGCAGGTCGCGTTCGTGCGATTACGATCGGTGTTCGTCAGTCCCACACGCGAGGAGCGTTCCATGTCGATCTATGACTCACCAATCAAGCCACTTCTCGGATCCGGAGCTCCGCTTGCGGACGCTCGTGGCAAGGTGACGCTCGTCGTGAACGTCGCGTCCCGATGCGGGCTCACCCCGCAATACTCGGCGTTGCAATCGGTCCACGATCGTTTCGCCGCAGATGGATTTACGGTGATTGGTGTGCCGTGCAACCAATTCCTGGGCCAGGAACCAGGGACGGCAGAGGAGATCGCCGACTTCTGCTCCACGTCGTTCAACGTGACGTTTCCGTTGACCGAGAAGGTCGACGTGAACGGTGACGCCGCCCATCCGCTGTATCGAAGCCTGCACGACGTCGCAGACGCCGAGGGCTACACGGGCGACGTCCGTTGGAACTTCGAGAAGTTCCTCGTCGCTCGTGACGGCTCGGTCGTTGCGCGATTCCATCCGAAGACGGCACCGGATGCCCCGGAAGTCGTGGATGCCATCACGAGCGCACTCGGCGGGTCGTGATTCCGATGTCTTCCAAGACGTTCACCGTCGCCGCGATCCAGATGTCGATGGCTCGCGACGTCGAGACAAACGTGGCGACCGCTGAGCGACTCGTCAGGCGTGCGGCGGCAGAGGGTGGACAGATCATTCTCATTCCCGAGTTGTTCGAAGGGCATTACTTCTGCAAGGACCAGAAGGCGTCGGAGCATGCACGTGCGCTGCCAATCGACGACCATCCGACGATCCGTCACTTCCAGGCAGTGGCAAGCGAACTCGGAGTCGTGTTGCCGATCAGTGTCTTCGAACGTGCAAACAACGCACTCTTCAACACCGTGGCGATGGTCGATGCCGACGGATCGATGATGGGGATCTATCGCAAGAGCCACATCCCCGACGGGCCTGGATACACCGAGAAGTTCTACTTCAGCCCTGGGGACACGGGTTTTCGCGTGTGGGACACCGCGCACGGCAAGGTCGGCGTCGGTATCTGCTGGGACCAGTGGTTCCCGGAGGCTGCCCGGTCGATGGCGCTGATGGGGGCAGAGGTACTCCTGTATCCGACAGCGATTGGTAGCGAGCCACCGAATCCGACGTGGGATTCCTCGGGTCACTGGCAACGAGTCATGCAAGGTCATGCGGGGGCGAACATCACCCCCGTGGTCGCCGCAAACCGCACCGGGCATGAAGTCGGCGATCCAACCGAGATCACGTTCTATGGCTCGTCATTCATCGCTGATGGAACAGGCGCGAAAGTCGCCGAGGCGAACCGCACCGAGGAGACGGTGCTGCTCGCGACGTTCGATCGAGAGACGTTGCAGGAGATGCGTACGGTGTGGGGACTGTTTCGCGACCGTCGCCCCGAGCTCTACTTCCCCGTCATGACGATGGACGGCTTCAACGAATGAGGATGCCCGGCGAGTTCGCCCGCCATTCACGCACCGTCATCTGTTGGCCGACACGACAGGCGGTCTATGGCGAACACATCGCCGAAGCTCGAGTTGCACATGCAGCACTAGCCCGCACGATTTCTGGTTTCGAACCCGTCACGATGATCGCCTCACCTGGTGATGCCGACGATGCGCGGGCCAAGTGTGGTTCGACGGTCGACGTCGTTGAGATTCCGATCGACGACTCGTGGTTCCGCGATACCGGCCCGATCTACGTCATCGATGACGACGGTGGATTGATCGCCGGGAACTGGATCTTCAACGGTTGGGGCGGGAAGTTCTCGCCGATCGACGACGACGTGGCCGTTGCGTCGCGTTTCGCCCGTCACGCCGGTCATCGGGTTCGTGACATCGACATGGTGCTCGAGGGTGGTTCGATCACCTCGGACGGATCTCGATTCCTTGCGACGACCGAACAGTGCTTGCTCAATCCAAATCGCAATCCGGCGCTCTCAAAAGTGGAGATCGAAGCGCGTCTCGTCGCGGAGCTCGGGATGCCACAGGTGATCTGGTTGCCGCATGGCCTGTCACTCGACGGCGACACCGACGGGCACGTGGACAACGTCGCAATCTTCATCGAACCCGGCGTGGTCGTGATGCAGGGATGCGCGGATCGATCGATGATCGACCACGATCGACTCCTCGAAAACCGTCGTGTGGCCGAAGGATTCGACGTCGTCATCAAGGACGTGCCCGTGTTGCCGACGATCGAGTATCACGGCGAGCTGGTTCAGGTGCCGTACCTGAACTTCTACCTCGTCAACGGCGGGGCGATCGTGCCGGTCTGCGGGCATCCTGACGACGACGAGATGTTGGCCCTGCTCGCCGACTACATGCCTGACCGTGAAGTGGTCGGACTCGACATCGGTGGGATCCTCGCCTACGGCGGCGGGGGGATCCACTGCGTCACGCAGCAGATTCCCGCTGTCTAGACCGACTCAGACCGGGGCGTCCATCGTGCGCAGCGGTTGCTGACGCTCGGGAAGTGACGCCCACAGATCGTCCAAGAGGTCGTCGCGGAGTGCACGCACGCTCGGGTCGTTCCAACGGTTGACGTGCTGCAGGGGATCCGTGGCCGTGTCGTAGAGCTCGCCCTCGCCCTCACGATTCATCGTTCCGTCGAGTGCCGCAGTGCACGTCCATCCGTCGCGATGGATCGTGCGCAGATGGACGACCTTGCCAAAGAGCACGCTGTCCCATTCCGTGAGGACTCGCTCGTGACCGAGCCCGTCGGCCTCGCCGTCAGTTACCGGTAGGCGCGCTGCTTCTGTGTAGTCGGGTTGCTTGAGTCCGGCGATGTGGGCAAACGTTGCCGCGAGCGACACGAGGCCGACTGGCTTCGTCACACGTGACGGTGTGACACCGAGTCGGGGCGCAGGGCGCCAGATGAGCGGGAGGCGCATCAGCGAGTCGACGTGGTACGGACCTTTGAAGAGCAGCCCGAAGTCGCCTTGGAACTCGCCGTGGTCTGTCGTGTAGACGACGTCCAGATCGTCGCTCCACCCGCGCTGAGCGATGCGACCGAGTACCCGACCGATCGCCTCGTCGATGAGTTCGTTCTCGACGTGGGTGAAGGCGTTCACTTCGCGCACCTGGTCTGCGGTCAACGTGGCGGGAATCCACTTTGCGGGTGCTTCGTAGTTCGACACGAACGTCCCGTCGTACCAGCCTCGCCAGTGGCGCAGCTTGTCGTCGATGATGCGCTCACGAGTGGCGGCATCCGCGATGTAACCCGCGGGCAATTCGACGTCTTGCCAGCGCACGCGGTGCAACTCTGACTCCGGGGGGTCCCACGGATGGTGTGGATCAGGAAAGCTCATCCAGCAAAACCAGTCGGCGTCTGCGGACAGGGAGTCGAGCCAACTGATCGTGCGATCGGCAACCCAATCGGTGTGGTACCACTCCTTGGGAATCGGGTTCGCCTTAACCTGCGGTGCACCAGTGTCGCCACCACCCTCGGCGTTGACCTGCAACTCGCGATCCAGCACGTTGTAGTAACCACCGACCTCGGTCGGATGGTTTTCGCGGAGCCACTGCGAATAGTGCAGGGGACCGGCTGCCCCATGCGTCGCGAGCTCCATGTGGTCGAATCCGCGGTGAGGGTCGCGATCGAGCTCGGCGGTGACCTTGTGCGCGCCGAGTCGATTCTCGGTGAAGCGCAGGAACGGATCGAGCAAGGGTTCGAAGTGGGCCTTGCCGATGAGCGCGGTTGCATATCCGGCGTCGTGCAGCGTGCGCGCGATGCTCGGGGCATCCTCGGGCAGCGGAACGCCGTTCATCCACACCCCGTGGGTGCTCACGTGCTGACCGGTGAGCATGGTGCTCCGCGATGGCATGCAGACGACGTTTTGCGGATGCGCCCGATCGAAGACGATGCCGTTGGCGGCCAACGAGTCGATCGTCGGAGTTCGCGCATACATCCCGCCGTTGCAGCCGAGTGCATCGAAGCGCTGCTGGTCCGTCGTGATGAAGAGGATCTTGCGGCCCATCAGGTTGTCTTCTCGAATCGTCGCTTGAGTGCCTCGAGTCCGACACCTGCCGCGCCAGCGATCGGCAACGCGAGGACTTCGGGCTCCATGTCGGTCGAGTAGATGACGACGCAGCGATCGTCTCCATCAGGAATCACGTCCACGGTGCCGAGGTGTTGGGTGATGATCGGGTTGTTCACGATGCGGTACTGGAACCGTCGCAAGTCATGGTCGAGAGTGACAATGTCTTCCTCGAACGTGATTCCCGACGCAAGCGTTATCCAGCGTTTCGACCCTTCCAACTTCGTCGACGTCGTTGGGAACCAGTCGTGCAATCGTCCCGGTTCACCGACGAGGGACCACACCGTGTCGGCATTTGCGTCGATGAAGATGTGTCGACGCACGGTACCCACGACCCAAAACTACTCGGGCAATTGCCAGTCGATCGCAGCGAGGCGGTGTCGTTCGAGGTGTCGATCGATCTGGGAAAACGGTCGGGAGCCGAAGAATCCCCTGTGGGCCGACAGAGGCGACGGATGTGCCGAAGCGATGATGGTGTGATGGGGTGCGATCAGTCGTGCCTTCGACTTCGCCGACGATCCCCACAAAACGAAGGCGATCGGACGTCGACTGGACCCGAGGTGAGTGAGGATCGCGTCCGTGAAGTTTTCCCAGCCATGACCCTGATGTGATCCGGCAGCACCTGCACGAACCGTGAGCGTCGCATTGAGGAGCAGCACGCCCTGGGATGCCCATGATTCCAAGTTGCCGTGCGCAGGTTGAGCCACGCCGACGTCGTCGCGAAGCTCTCGCAGGATGTTGCGCAACGACGGTGGCATGTCGATTCCGCGAGGAACGGAGAAGCTCAGACCATGGGCTTGACCAGGGCCGTGATACGGGTCCTGGCCGACGATGACGACCCGAGTGGCCCGAGGTGGGGTGAGTCGCAAGGCCGCAAAGACGTCATCGGGTTCGGGGTAGACGACGTGATGCGCGCGTTCGTCCTCGACGAAGCGCTGCAGTTCGACAAAGTAGCGCTGCGTCATTTCCGGGGCCAACAGCTCGAGCCATTCGTCGTCCATCGTCACCCACCAAAGGATCGATACAACGACTCGATCGGGCCCGTCGACCAACGCCGCAGCACGAGACGAGCCATCACCGCGCTGATTGCAGCAAACACCCCCGAGAGGACGAGTGCGGTGTCGAGTCCCGTCGGCCTCACCCAGCCGAACACATCGACGACGAGGTTGAACACGAGGATGTGCGCCACGTAGATCGAGAGGGACAGCCTTCCCATCCCTGCAAAGATCGACACGAGTGGCCTCGGGGCGTGTCGCACGAGGTGCTCGAGTGCCCAGAGCGCAAGGATTGCGACACCGAGCGTGCTCGCGACGTAGAGAGCTCCGCGGTCGAAGGGTTGGAGCGAGACGAGAGTCGAAAGGAGTGCGTCACCTTCAGTGACGATGAGCGCGGGTCGCAAGAGGTCACGCAACACGTAGGAGATGACGACCACCGCCACAGCTGCAAGTGCTACACGCGGCCGAATGATGGTGGAACCACGGACATTCCGACCGATCACAATTCCAACGAGGAAGAAGGCGATCCATGGAAACACCGGATGGGTGTAGCTGAAGAGGAGCCGAATGAGCGCATTTCGTGGTCCGTTCGCCGACGATGGATCGAGCCAAGAGGTGTAGTTGTCGTCGAAGCGTTCTGACACGCGCCATGCCATGAGACACGTCGCAACGACGACGGAGGCCACGGCGCCGACGAGAAGGCGTCGGGTCGTTTGTCTCACCACGATGCTTGCGACCATGAAGTATGCGCCGTAATAGAAGAGGATCGTGCCGGGCCAGATCCATTCGAGGACGAAACCGATGACGAGGAGGAACACGCCGCGGCGTAGCAACCGTTGGCGAAGTACGCGAATTCCGGTCCTGTCGAATTCGGAGGTGCGTGACGAAAGGAGAGCGACACCGACACCCGCGACGACGACGAACGTGGCCGCAAATCGCGTCGACAGCACCCCGGAGATCGGATTGAAGAGTCGCTCGAAGAACGACGGCGCAATCGGTGCGAACGCGTTCTCGTCGTTCAGGATTGCGTGGTAGTTGAGTGCGATGACGCCCAACATGGCGACGCCACGGGTGACGTCGAGGGCGACGAGTCGGTCGCCGCGACCTACGTCCACGAGACGGTGTCGACGAGTGCGCGGGTCATGGACTGTTGCACGTCCACCCAATCACCGACCGCGGGAACCGCGTCGGCCGAGGGGACGAAGACCATCGACGTGTGCATATGGGGCGATTCGATGAGGTGCAATCGCGATCGTCGGAAATGGAACGGTGACAGACCATCGGGACGCTCCACGATGCCGTGCGCAGTGCCGCATCCGACGAGGACGATCGACCCTTCACCCGGGACCGGGACCAATCGGTATCCGGCGAGACCTCCGCGCGTCGCGTGCACGTCGACGACGTTGGCTTCCAACTTGAGCATCGACTTGTCGCCGAGCCACAGCGCCGTGCCGCTACGGGCACGAAACTCGTGTCTCGTGAATCGTCCGCGAAGCTCGTCAAGTTCATTCTTGCCAACATGACTGACGTAAATGGGGAAGTCGTCGTCCAGATCGTTCGCCCAACTGACGACGTCTTGGATGTGGTCGCTGGTCGCGCTCATGAGCGGAGGATGGATCGACCAACCGTGGATCGTCAGGCCGGCTTCGACACACGACGCCCTCAATTCGTCGAGTGAGTCCGGCGAAGCACCGTAGCGCTGCATTCGCGAACGCAACTTGAGAAGGACTCGTCCGCCGTGACCGAGCCGACGAAGGGTCACGACGTGGTGGACCGCACCGACCGTGTAGATCGCGTCCGGACGGAGCGAACCGTCGAAGCCGTCGTCGACAGGAGTGAGCACGATCGGGGTCATCGACGATGGAACGTCGCCGAGTTCATAGACGGTGCCGACGGCGACCTCTTTCGCAAAACGTGCCGCCTCACCGATCAGCGTCTGGCGTCCAAAGCCGTATCCATTGCCCTTGACCACGGGAACGACGCCACTGAGGTCCCGCGATACGGCATCGATGTGGGCAATCCAGGCCGAGCGGTCGACCACCAGGCGCAGCGTCATCGCCCGCAACGGTATCGGGCCCTCAGCACCGAGGGCCAAAATACGACTTGTTAGGTCAACAATTGGCGCATAGGCTGAAGCCATGCCAGGACTGTTCAGTTTCCCCAACCCCGTGAACGAAACGAGCGCGCGCATCGTTGCCGCTGGTGCAGTCGCGTTGAGCATCGCCTTTGTCCTCACCGGTAACGGATGGGTGTTGGCTGCACTGACCTACGGATTCGTCGCGCGTGTCCTCACGGGACCGACGCTCAGTCCGCTCGGCAGACTCGCGACCGAAGTCCTCACGCCGCGGATCCGTGCAGAACATCGTTTCGTTCCCGGCCCACCGAAGCGTTTCGCTCAGGGCATCGGTGCTGCGATGTCGATCGTCGCAAGCGTTCTCTTCGTGCAGGATGCCGTGACGGCTGCCCGAATCGTGATCGCGGGGCTTGCATTCGCTGCATTCCTTGAAGCCGCTTTCGCGCTATGCCTCGGCTGCAAGATCTTCTCGGTGTTGATGCGGCTCGGTGTGATCCCCGCATCGGTCTGCGAGGAATGCAACGACATCAGCTCACGTCTGCGCGCCACGTCCGTAGATCAGGCACAAACGGTCTGAACGTCCTGCGCCGGACGCACGAGGTGACGGCGCCCCATCCATACGAAGCGTCGTCGACGAACCGAAGAACGACGTAGACGAACGGGTTCACCTTGCGCGCACCGCGGACGTATTCGATGAGCGGAGGGACGACGAGCACACTCATCGCAAGAAAGTTCGCATAACCACCCGACAGCGCACCAAGTGCGGTCAGTGGAATCCATTCGCGTCGCAACACCCGTGCGATCGATCCGAGGGCATGCAGATGCCCCTTCGTCACGAGGTGCCAGGCGATTCGTGTGCCGTTGTCGAGCCTGCGTAGCCGACGAGCGAGAACGATGAAGGTGTAGAGGCCAAGCAGCACGCTGAGTGGGATCAGGCCAACGAAGAAGGTGATCCACAGCACGAAGGAGTGCCAGCTCATTCGTACTACCTTGAATTCGGCAGGGTGGCGACGCGCAAGGTCGGCCACCGAGGTTCCATAGGTGAAGCGCTGGCGGACAAAGGTTCGGAACGAGGAGCGCGGCTCGTGCTCGACGCTCGCACGGGGTTCATACCTGCAGGTCCATCCGGCACGCACGACGCGCCACACGAAGTCGACGTCCTCTCCAACACGCATCGTCTCGTCGAAACCGCCGACCTGGGACCAGGCCTCGGTTCGCACGACCCACGTCGCCGAGGGGACATAGGAGATCCTCGTGCCCGCGCGAACACGCCCCGCGTCGCGACCGCCGTCGAGGGGTGAACGCATGTGTTCGTAACGCGCGAGTCGCGTCCCCGTCGGTCGACTGGTGACACGTGGTGCTGCGAGTGCGACCCCATCTGCCTCACACGTCGAGACGAGGAGGGCAAGTGCCGAATCGACTCCGGTTACGTCGGAATCGACGAAGGCAATGAACGGCGTGGTGACCGTTGCTGCACCGGCATTTCGCGCAGCAGCCGGACCTTGATTGTTCGTGAGACGGATGAGCTCAGCGCGACCCGAACGCTCGAGGGCCACGGGCGAAGCGTCGTCGACGATGATCACGCGGCACAGTGACGAGAGCGACTCCACGAGTGATTGCAGCCGAACTCGGGATGCGTCGTCGACGACGTGGGCGGGGATGACGACGGTGAGCACTTCTGCGAGGGACGATCGTGTCGCAGTCGCGATCGGGTGAATCGCTCCCGCGAGGACGAATCGGGACGTGAGCGGTGGATGGAACTCGGGCAGAGGCGCGCCACGCTCGAGCGCTCGTGCGACGTCTCGACCGGCCTCACTCAACTTGAACACCGTGAGCGGTGAACCTGCGACCAATGTGGTGGCGTCATCTGGTCGATACCACGAGGAATCGACGACGAACGACGTCTCGGCGCTCATGGGTGATGCGTGGTCGCGTGGGTGACGAGATCGGAAACGAGGTGTGACAGGAATCGACGACCCTCGTCGGCTGTGGCGTTGCGCGGATCGCCGAGCACGCCGTTCGGGCTCACCGATCGAACCCCGGTCGTGGTCAGTCGAGTGGCGAGTTCAGCAAGGGGCTCGACGTTTCCGAGTCGTGCACGATCCATGTGCACGAGCGTCGGGGCGATCGCGAGCATCAGCGACGTCTCGACGTGACCGGCATGTGCGTCGGAGCCATCAATGTGGGGACTCCAGACGGAGACCGAACGAGACTCAGAGCGAAGCAGGATCGCTGCGTGAGTCAGCGCGGCGACGTTTCCACCGTGGCCATTGACGAAGAGGACGTCGTGGGCCCAGTCCGCAGAGCGGACGAGTTCGACGAGAGTGGTCGACGTCGCCTCTCGACCGATCGACAACGTGCCGGTGAATCCGGCGTGTTCTCCGCTCGAGGAGACGGTGATGGAGGGCCCGATGACGACCCGTGGGTGCCGCGAGGCGAGTTCGTCGCAGAGCGTCTCGGCGATCACCGTGTCGGTGGACAGAGGTAGGTGTGCGCCGTGCTGCTCGCACGACCCGACCGGAACGACGAGCAGGGGGCGCTCGATGCGCGACAGGTCCTCACTCGTCATCTCCGCGATGCGGCGCGACCGAGACATCAGGGCGTGCGACGACGAAGTCGCTTGATGCCGGCGCGGACCAGTTCGATGACGACGGTGACGGAGACCGCCGTGCCGAAGGCGACGACGAAGGCGAGCGTGTGGTTCTCCTCGAAGGTCTTTCCGCCGATGAATCCCAGAAGGGATGCATACAGCGCCCAAATGGTTGCGGCGATGCCGATCCACGTGGCGTACCACTTCCTGTCTTGGCGTGTGATGCCACAGGACAGCGTGAGGATGGTCCTGCCGCCTGGGATGAATCGTGCGGTGATGAGGAGCAAACCACCACGCTCATGAATCTGGTGGATGACCGTTTCGAGTCGCCGCTTGCCCTTCTCCGTGCGTTCGTATCTGCGCGTTACCGCCACGCTCGCTCGTCGACCGATGAGGTAGCTCATGTTGTCACCGGTGAACGCCCCGAGTCCCGCTGCGAGGACGACGAGAACGATTGAAAGATCACCGAGACCAGCAGAAACGCCGCCGATGATCACGAGCGTCTCACTCGGCACGATCGGCAGGACGGAGTCGAGCACCGCGATCACGTAGATGATCACGTAGAACCACGGAGAAGAGGAGAACTCCTTCAGTGAGTCGAAAAACTCGGTGATGATCGTCGCCATTGCCACACGGCCCTATGCCGCGTTTTCCTCGCGTGACCACAATCGCTTGATGTTGGCGGTGTGGCGGATGACGATCAGCACGACGAGGCCGAGTGCGTCGAGGAGCTCCCAGTTGTTGTCACGGAAGAAGAGGATGTAGAGGGGCACGCAAATCGTGATCACGAGTGAGGCGACCGACGACTTGCCCGTCACCTTGCGGATCACGAACCACGACGAGCAGAGAACGAGGCTCATGAGGGGATACAGCACGAACATCGAGCCTCCGCCTGCGGCGACGCCCTTGCCTCCGACGAAGCGCCGCGTGACGGGGAAGGTGTGGCCGATCACTGCCGCATATGCACAGAGATAGCCGAGTTGCGTGACGCGATCACCCGACGCGATGGCTGCGAGCCCGACGGCGAGGGCACCCTTGCCGATGTCGAGGACCATCACGACCGCCCCGTACTTCCAACCGAGGAGCCGCACGACGTTCGACGTTCCGGGATTGCCCGAACCCGCAGCCGTCACGTCGATGCCGCCGCGTTTAGCCACGAGGAGGGCGCTCGGGAACGTTCCGAGGAAGTAGGCGACGATGAGGAGGACGATCACGCCTCCGACCGATACGTCGTTCATGATTTACGTCCTCCCTCGGCTTGGGCGCCGACGAGAGACGGTCGCAAGCCCTTGACGGTGAGCTTCACCGGCTTCGAATGGTTCATCGATGGTTGGGGAACGTGCCCACCGTGGCGATCGTTCAGTGCATCTTCGCCGTGGCCGGTCACGCACTCGGGATCCGGTCCATCGAGGGGGAGACCGGTGAAGAACTTCGCCGCCATGCAACCGCCTTGGCACGAGTCATAGCTTCCGCAGGACGCGCATGCCCCGGGGGATTCGGGTTCGCGAAGCGACGTGAACAGATCACTCGACGTCCACACCGCCTTGAATCCGCCGTCGCCGAGGACGCTTCCTGCCTTGAATTCGTCATGGATGACGAACGGACACGCATAGACGTCGCCGAGTGGATCGATGAGACACACGACTCGCCCTGCTCCACAAAGGTTCAACCCGGGGAGCGACTCGCCGAACGCGTTGAGGTGGAAGAACGAGTCCCCGGTGAGGACGTTCTCGCCGTGGCGGATCAGCCAGTCATAGATCGTGCGCTGCTGGCCGTTGGTCGGGTGCAGTTCGTTCCACGTGTCGGCGCCGCGACCCGCAGGACGCAGTCGGGTGATTCGCAACTGTGCACCATAGGAATCGGCAAGCGCCTTGAAGTCGTCCAGTTGTGACACGTTGTGTCGTGTCATCACGACGGAGATCTTGAACGGCCCAAAGTTGGCGGCGCGAAGGTGTTCCATCGCACGTATGGCGACGTCGTACGAGCCTTCGCCGCGGACGCGATCGTTCGTCTCTTTGTCCGCGCCATCCAAACTGATCTGGATGTCGAGGTAGTTCATCGCTGAAAGCCGCCGGGCGCTCTCGGCGGTGATGAACGCGCCGTTGGTCGAGAACTTCACACCGATGTTGCAGGCCTCTGCATGCTCGAGGATCTCGAAGAAGTCGCGCCGCACCATCGGCTCTCCTCCACCGATGTTGATGTAGAAGACCTGCATGTCGCGCAGTTCGTCGAGCACGGCCTTGGCTTGCTCCGTCGTCAACTCGCGTGGATCGCGCATGCCGCTCGAGGAGAGACAGTGCACGCATTGCAGGTTGCAGGCATATGTCAACTCCCAGGTGAGACAGATGGGAGCGTCGAGGCCCCGTTTCATCTGGGCTGCGAGTGAGCTAGTGGACACGGATCACGTCCGACTTGGCGAGGGAGTCGAGGGCGACGACGAAGGACTGCCACCGGGACTCGTCGATGCCGTTGACGGACAGCGCGTCACGCAGTGATGCATGGTTGGCGACGTCGCGTACGACCGTCACCACGTCGGGGTGCTTGAGGAACACGAGGCGGCGATTGCCGTAGTGGTAGGCGAGCGCTCCGAATGGTTCGGGGCGTAGGGCGACGTCGGGGTGCAGTTCACACGCCGAGTCGAGCGTGACGGTCATCGTGGGTGGTCGCGCGGATCAGTAGACGCCGCACATGCCGTCGATGGAGATCTCCTCGATGAGGAGCTCCTCCACGACCTGTGGCTGTGCCGCCTCGTGAGTTCCGTTGGACTCAGCGGTGCTGACGCGGTCCTGCTCGAGTGCTGCTGTTGGTTCCATTGCATCCCACAGTAATCAGGGGCCGTGGGTCGGGGTAGCGTCGCCTGAGGGGTTTGGGCAACAATATGCCCAGACAGGTCAACGGCGTGGTCGAACCGCGCAGAGGTGGGGGTCGAGTGTGAAGACGAAGGCTGCGGTCTTGTGGGAATTGAACGCTCCGTGGAGCATCGAAGAGATCGACCTCGATCCTCCCGGCCCGAACGAAGTACTCGTGAAGCTCGTCGCATCGGGCATGTGCCACAGCGACGAGCACCTCGTCACGGGTGACTTGCCTGCAGGTCTGCCGATCATCGGTGGCCACGAGGGCGCCGGCGTCGTGCAACAGGTCGGCTCGGGCGTCACCTGGTTGCAGCCCGGCGACCATGTCGTCTTCGGCTTCATTCCGTCGTGCGGTCGCTGCCCGAGTTGCAGCACCGGACACCAGAACATCTGCGACATGGGTCAGTTCCTGGCGACCGGACTGCAAATCGCCGACCAGACGTCGCGTCACCACAAGGACGGCAAGGACCTCGGCATCATGTGCTTGCTTGGCACGTTCGCCGAGCACACGGTCGTCAACGAGGCCAGCTGCATCAAGATCGAAAAGGACGTCCCGCTCGAGCGCGCGTGCCTTCTTGGTTGCGGCGTCGTTACCGGTTGGGGATCGAGCGTCTATGCGGCAGAGGTGAAGCCTGGCGACACGGTCGTCGTCGTCGGTGTCGGTGGCATCGGTGCGAACGCCGTGCAGGGTGCTCGACTTGCCGGAGCCAAGCGCATCATCGCGGTCGACCCGATCGAGTTCAAGCGTGAGAAGGCGATGGAGTTCGGCGCGACGCACACGGCCTCATCGCTCGCAGAGGCGATCCCGATGATCCAGCAGTTGACCTGGGGCACGATGGCGAACAAGGTGATCATGACGATGGGTGTCGGCAACGGTGCGATGATCGCCGAGGCGATGGCCGCCGTGTCGAAGGGCGGTCGAGTCGTCGTCACGAACATCCACCCGCTCCTCGAGATGACCGCGAACATCAGCCTTCTCGACCTCACGTTGTCGGAGAAGCAGCTCGTCGGCTCGCTCTTCGGGTCGGGCAACCCCCGTTCGGACATCCCGAAGTTGTTGGGCTTGTTCCGCGAAGGCCAGCTCGACCTGGACGGTCTCGTCACCCGCGAATACGCGCTCGAGGAAGTCAACGAGGGCTACCGAGCGATGCGCGACGGCGAGAACATTCGCGGCGTCATCAAATATGCCTAAGCCGACGACGACGGACGTCGGTTCCGTCGCTTCGGCCACGGCTCGAAATGTCGTCGGCCGTACACGCGAAGTCGAGCTCGTCGTCGCCGCGCTCGCTGCTCGACGCCATGTCGTGCTCGAAGGTCCTCCGGGCACGGGCAAGTCCACCTTGCTCCGCGCGGTCGCAGAGACCTTCGGCGTGTCGTTCGTGTTCGTCGAAGGCAACGCCGAATTGACGCCAAGCCGCCTGATTGGAACTTTCGATCCGTCGCGAGTGCTGGATGATGGCTACTCCGCAGAGGCGTTCGTGGACGGCCCGCTCGTGCGTGCGATGCGCGACGGTTCGCTGCTCTACGTCGAGGAGATCAACCGCATTCCGGAGGAGACGCTCAACGTGCTCGTCACGGTGATGAGCGAGGGTGAGATCACCGTTCCTCGCTACGGAACGGTCACCGCTGGTGATGGTTTCCGACTGGTCGCGGCGATGAATCCTTTCGACGCGGTCGGCACCGCGCGGATCTCGAGTGCGATCTACGACCGAGTGTGCCGCGTGGCGATGACCTATCAATCGTCGGAGGACGAGTGCGAGATAGTTCATTCCGCGACGAAAGGCCATGGCGTGGACGTGGAGAAGTCGTGGATCGAGTCGGTCGTCGCGGTGACTCGTGCGACGAGGAGCCATGCAGACTTGCGCGTCGGATCGTCCGTTCGTGGTGCGATCGACACGATCCTCGTCGGCGAACAGCTGAGCGCGATGCGCGGTGGGTCGGCGACACGGCTCGCGTGCGGTCGCGACGCCGCGCTTGTTGCACTGAGTGGCCGGGTGCGCGTGCGTGAAGGTGTCGTACGCAGCGCGGAAGCGATCATCGAAGAACTGTGGGACGCCGAGTTCGCGCCAGCTCGAGGCACACCATCGGGAAAAGCGAACGCCCCGACGGGGGCTCCAACCAACTGAACCGTCGGCGCAGCGAGGCTGCTGCGTCCCAAGCGGCAAAACGCACGGTGTCGCGAGCCGATCTTGAACGCCATGACGGGTTCGAGCAGGTCTCGCCCGAAGTCGGAGTGTTGGATGAGGAAGCGTTTTCTCGAAAACTTGCGAGCGATCCGGACGAGGCACTCACGATGCTCGCGGACCTCGTCGCTGCGACAGACCCAACTTTGAGCGCACTTGCGCGCTCGCTTGCTGGACGGATCTTCGTCGATGTTGCTTCCCGCGTCGGACCAGTGAGCCGTGGGATCGGACGGATGGTGACGCGACGTGACGCCGAATCGATGGCCGAGATCGACGTCGATGCGAGCGTCGATGCGCTCGTGGCGCACCGGGTTACGGGCGTGCTGGAGCACGACGAGTTGCGACATCGGACGTGGACGAAGAACACCCACGCGCTGAGCCTCGTCGTGGACCGCAGCGGCTCGATGGGCGGAGCACCGCTCGCCACTGCGGCACTTGCAACCGCCGCCGTTGCCCATCGACGTCCTGCGGACTACAGCGTGCTCGTGTTCGGTGGTCAGGTCGGCGTTGCCAAGGGCCAGGAGACCGACGTGCCGACGGAGCGCCTGGTGAACTCAGTGCTGTCGCTGCGGGGCTTCGGCACGACGAACCTGTCCGAGGCATTGGTCGAATCAGCACGACAGCTCGAGACGTCACGCGCACAGCGCAAGATCGTGGTGCTCCTGTCGGACTGCCGTTCGACGTCGGCGGTGTCAGCCGAGGAGGTGGCGCGTGGACTCGACGAGCTCGTCGTCATCTCGCACGTCGATGACGCCGACGAGGCACGCGCATTTGCGACACGAGTCGGTGCGAGGTACGCAACGGTCTCTGGCCCGAGCGATATTCCAACTGCGCTGTTCGACGTGCTGGGCTAGCGACAGGACGGGTCGTCCGGAGGGACGATGCCGAGGGTGTCCTGCGCGGGAGCGACCGTCGGCACCGTCGTGGACGGCGAGGCCGATGGTCGAGGGGTGAAGGCCCGGACAGGGATCGCGTTCGCCTCGAGAGCACCCTCGTCGCCGGCCGGCGCCCCGAAGCTCGCCTTGCCTTGGAACAGCGCGAGCACCTCGCGCATCGTGTCGTTCTGGATCTTCGGCACGAGCACCGCCTCGTCGCCGATCATCTCTCCGGAACTGGAGATCGTGTACGTAGGGATCTTCGAGGTGTTCAGGTTGCGCATCGCCTGGGCGAGCTGGAGCATCGACAGCGCCGAGAGTTGGTCGTCGGTGATGACGTTTTGCAGGCCGGTGTTGAGCAGGTCGTTTGCGACACGCGGGCTGCTCGAACCCTTGTCGAGCGCACGTTGCATGGCGCGACGGATGAAGTCCTGCTGACGACTGATGCGACCGAGGTCCGACGTTCCGTCCTTCACCCATTCACCCTTGGCGGGATCGAAGTACGAATACCCGGAGCGTGAACGCACGTAGGCGAGCGCATGGTCACCGGAGAACTCGAAACACATCGCTCGAGGTACGTACAACCCCGTCTTCTTGTCGCGCGTCTCGTATGCGAACGGAACGCTCACCCCTCCCACCGCATCCACGATCTCCTTGAACGCACAGAAGTCGATGTTCACGTAGTGGTCGATGGGGATGCCGAAGTTCTCGTAGATCGTGTTGATCAGTCGGTTGGGGTTCTTGCGGTCGAATGCGGTGTTGATGCGGTTGGAGCGTGTGGAGCCGGAAATCTTCACCCACAGGTCACGCGGAAACGAGAGGAACGCAGCTTGGTTGTCGATGGGATTGACCCGGATGATCATGATCGTGTCGCTGCGTTCTCCGAAGCTCGTCCTGTCACCGAACGCACCCGCATAGGGCGAGTCGGGATCGACGCATCCGCCGTTGTCCGAGCCCGTGAGCAGGAAGTTCTTTGCTGCAAGGTCGCCTTCGGTGAGGTTCCACTCATCCGACGGCGTGATGTTGGCGTCCTCGATCGGTGTGGCGTCGCCGTCCCGTCCGATGCTGACGACCTGTCTCGTGCTCAGACGCTGACCCGCCCACAGGGTTCCGACGCCGACGACGACCAGCATCCCCGCGACGCCGAGGTTGAGCGCCAGGATCGCGAAGTGGGTCCATGGACGCCGCGATGATCTCATCGTCAGATCAGCGTAGTGGGGGAGTCTCAGGCGTTCTCGGCGAGCCTGACGCTCGCTGAGATGACCGACTCTTCATGCTCGACGAACTCGATCGCCTCGATCGCACCGGCGTTGCGCAGGTCGTCGAGGGACTCGACGATGACGTCGATCTGTGATTTGGTCGCAGACACGGCGACATGTGCGACTTGTGCTCGTTGCGAGACCTTCGACTCGGTCTTCGTGCGGCGGATGATTCCGATGGTCGCACAGACTGCGTCGAGTCGCTCGTCGTGGCGGTCGACTGTCTCGGATCCGATGAGGAGTTCGGTACGAGTCGGCCACGTCGACGCGTGGATCGACGAGTCGTGCCACCATGACCACACCTCGTCGGTCGAGAACGGAATGTGTGGGGCAAGGAGGCGCTGCATGGTGCCAAGGGCCCGACGGAGTGCGCTGCGCGCAGACGCGGCTCCGGCGTCGTCGCCGTAACCGCGGGTCTTCACGAGCTCCACGTAGTCGTCGCAGAACCACCAGAAGAACGACTCGGTGCGCTCGAGTGCGCGTGCATAGTCGAACGATTCGAATGCTCTTGTTGCGTCGTCGACGACGTCTGCGAGACGAGACAGCATCGCCCGGTCGAGTGCGTTCGTCGGCGCGACGGATCCGTCAACGTCGCCGATGCCGAGGACGAACTTGCTCACGTTCAACAACTTCGTGGCGAGCTTGCGCCCGACCTTCATCTGGTCTTCGCTGAACGCGGTGTCGACGCCCGGGCGTGCACAGGCAGCCCAGTAGCGCACCGCGTCACTGCCGTACTGGTCGAACAAGTCGATCGGAGTGACGACGTTGCCCTTCGACTTCGACATCTTCTTGCGGTCCGGGTCGAGGATCCACCCCGACAGCGCCGCGTTGCGCCATGGCATCACGTCGTGCTCGAAGTGACTGCGTACGGTGGTGGCAAAGAGCCACGTGCGGATGATGTCGTGACCTTGTGGTCGGACGTCCATCGGGAACATCGTTGAAAACAGCGCTGGGTCGTCGATCCAGCGACCGGCTATCTGCGGGGTGAGCGACGACGTCGCCCATGTATCCATCACGTCGGACTCGCCGACGAAACCATTCGCTTGTCCGCGTTGTGACTCGGTGTATCCATTTGGCACGTCGGTGCTCGGGTCGATTGGCAGGCGGTCCTCGCTCGGTACGAGCGGACTGTCGTAGTCGGGTTCTCCGGCCGAGTCGAGCGGGTACCAGAGCGGTAGCGGGACACCGAAGTAGCGCTGGCGCGAGATCAACCAGTCCCCGTTCAGACCCTCGACCCAGTTCGAGTAGCGATACTGCATGAAGTCGGGGTGCCACGTGAGCTCCCCGCCACGACGCAGGAGGTCGGCGCGCAGCGCAGCGTCGCGTCCGCCGTTGCGGATGTACCACTGGCGCGAAGTGACGATCTCGAGCGGGCGGTCGCCTTTTTCATAGAACTTCACTGGGTGGGTGATCTTCTCTGGCTCGCCATGCATCTCGCCCGACTCACGCAGTTGCTCGACGATCTTCGTCTGCGCCTGGTTCACCTTGAGACCGGCGAGAGCCGCATACGCCTGAATGCCGTTGGGTGTAGTGATCCACTCCGGGGTGTCGCGGAGCAGGCGACCGTCACGACCGATGACGGCGCGGGTCGGCAATTGCAGTTCGCGCCACCAGATCACGTCAGTCAGGTCACCGAAGGTGCAAATCATCGCGATGCCCGTGCCCTTGTCGATCTGTGCGAGCTCGTGGGCGCACACCGGAACCTCGACGCCGAAGAGCGGAGTCTTCACGGTCTTGCCGAAGAGTGGCTGATAGCGAGGGTCGTCGGGGTGAGCGACGAGAGCGACACATGCCGGGATCAATTCGGGCCTGGTGGTCGCGATCATCACGTCGCCTGCGCCGTCCGAGCGCGAGAACGCGATCGAGTGATAGGCGCCGGGACGTTCACGGTCCTCGAGTTCTGCCTGTGCGACGGCGGTGCCGAAGTCGACGTCCCACAGCGTCGGCGCTTCTTGCGCATACGCCTCGCCGCGCGACAGGTTGCGCAGGAATGCAGCCTGGCTGGTGCGTCGTGCGTGGTCACTAATCGTCGAATAGAGGAGCGACCAGTCGACGGACAAGCCGAGCCGACGGAAGAGGTCCTCAAACACCTTTTCGTCTTGGTGCGTCAGTTCCTCGCAGAGCGCGATGAAGTTGGGACGCGAAATTGCCACGGAACGGTGGTCCTTGGGCACGTCGCCGCGAAACGGTGGGGTGAAGTTTGCGTCATACGCAATGGATGGGTCGCAGGACACGCCGAAGTAGTTCTGCACCCGTCGTTCGGTGGGCAGACCGTTGTCGTCCCAGCCCATCGGATAAAAGACGCTCTTTCCGCGCATGCGCCAGAAACGTGCGAGCGTGTCCGTGTGGGTGTAGCTGAACACGTGGCCCATGTGCAGTGAGCCCGAGACGGTGGGAGGTGGAGTGTCGATGGCAAACACCGAATCCCTCGACGCGCTGCGGTCGAAGCGGTAGACGCCCAAGTCGTCCCAACGTTGCATGAGGCGGGGCTCGAGATCGTCGAGCGTGGGCTTGTCGGGCACGTTCATCGCGGATCAACTGTATTGGGGATGCGCAGGGCTTGGCGTGTGTCCGCGCCTTTAGAATGACGGAAATGCTGCACCTCTACGACACCGCGACGCGCGAGGTGCGCGAGATCCGCCTGCGCGAACCCGGCAAGATCGGCATCTACCTCTGCGGCCCAACCGTCTATGGCCCTCCGCACCTCGGACACGGCCGGGCGACGCTCGTCTACGACATCCTCCGTCGCTATCTCGAGTGGAGCGGGCTCACGGTCCGACTCGTGTCCAACATCACCGACATCGACGACAAGATCATCGACCGCGCCAATCGTGAGGGTCGTCCGTGGGAGGAGATCACCCACAAGTGCGAGGACGTCTGGTTCACCGCAATGCGCAAGATCAACGTGCTTCGCCCCACTGACGTGCCGCATGCGACCGAGTACGTGGACCAGATGGTCGCGATGATCGCAGACCTGATGACGAAGAACGCGGCGTACGCGACCTCCGACGGTGTCTATCTCGACGTCAACGCGGTTCCGGACTACGGCCTCCTTGCGCACCAGAGCCTCGATGACATGCTGAGCGGCGGAGGCGATCGCGAGGTGCTCGGCGCCGCCGAAAAGCGCACCCCTGCCGACTTCGCACTGTGGAAGTTTTCCAAGCCGGGTGAACCGAGCTGGCCGTCACCGTGGGGAGACGGTCGACCTGGGTGGCACAGCGAGTGCGTGGTGATGAGCCTCGAGTTGTTGGGCGAGTCGTTCGACCTGCACTGCGGAGGAGCCGACCTGCGCTTCCCGCATCACGAGAACGAGCGTGCGCAAGCCGTCGCACTTGGGAAGACGTTCGCCC
>CAYXIY010000010.1:0-27296 GCA_964465475.1 uncultured Acidimicrobium sp.
CCGAAGCGAATCTCGTCGCTGGCGATCGCGTCGTTTTCGTTGATGATCGGCACGCATCCCAACTCGATCAGCCGCGTCATGGTCTGACGCGCGTGCAGATACTGGGTACGGTCGATGAAGTCGTTCGGCACGAGCAACACCTGCGCGCCGACGAGCCCGTGGCGCGCGAGGTGGGTGTTGTAGGCGTTCATCAGCTGGCTCTGACCAACGGCGGCGAGTGCCTGCAGGGTGAGCGTGTCTGCTGGACGCTCCGCCATGCCAAGTGCGGCGACGCCGCCGGCGACGGCGCCACTCGTGACGACGAGGACGTCGTGACCCCCACGGCGAAGTTCGGCGACTTGGTCGCACAGCGTGGCGATCGCCTCCTGGCGGATTGCTCCGCGATCGTCGGTCACCGACGACGTTCCGATCTTGACGACGAGTCTCATGGTCCTTACGTCTCCGGGGTGTAGTCGAAGCTGAAGGTGCCGATGTGCACGACGCAACCATCCGTCGCACCGGCACGTGCGAGGAGTCGCGGAATTCCGAGCGTCTTCAGACGCTCGTCGATGTAGTTCAGGGCATCCGGTGTCGTCACGTCGCTCAATGCGACGGCACGCTCGACGTCGCGACCGGAGAGACGGAACTCCGACTCGCCCACCTTGTCGATCGTCGTTCCCTCGGGAATCGGTCGGATCGTGACCGCGGCCTGGCGCGGAGGTTCAGCACCGCGCGCCTCGCGCACCAACACCGCGAGTCGTCCCAGCACCGAGCGCACGCCCGCACCCGTGACGGCCGAGATCGCATCTCCACCCCACGACTCGACCGACTCCTTGGTCGCTGCGTCGGTCTTGGTGCCGATCACCAGCCGCGGACGCTCGAGGAGGTCGGGTCGATACTGACCGAGTTCGTGCAACAAGACCTTTTCCTGTTCGTGCGGGTCCATGCCGTCCATCGGTGCGAGGTCGATGAGCAGACACAACACGCGCGCACGCTCGATGTGGCGAAGGAACTGGTGCCCGAGTCCGCGACCCTCGCTCGCACCTTCGATGATCCCGGGAATGTCGGCGATGACGAACTCGGTGGACTCGTCCAGGCGCACGACGCCAAGATGCGGCTCGAGCGTGGTGAAGGGATAGTTGGCGATCTTCGGCTTGGCCGCCGACACGACGCTGATGAAGGTGCTCTTTCCTGCGTTCGGAAAGCCGACGAGTGCGACGTCGGCCATCAACTTGAGCTCCAACTTGAGCCATCGCTCCTTGCCGTGCTCGCC
This sequence comes from uncultured Acidimicrobium sp., assembly GCA_964465475.1. Lineage (GTDB taxonomy): Bacteria > Actinomycetota > Acidimicrobiia > Acidimicrobiales > Ilumatobacteraceae > UBA3006. The sequence goes on from CAYXIY010000010.1 coordinate 1,253, forward strand.
CTGTTCGGCGAACTTCGGTGCGCGACGACGATTCGACAAGAAGCGTGCGTTGCCTCTGCCACCTTGCCCACCGCGGGCGACCTGGAACCTCGTGCCGTGGGTCGACAGGTCGGCGAGCACCTCGCCCGTGTACATGTCGCGCACGACGGTGCCCTCGGGCACCTTCACGACCATGTCCTCGCCGCGGCGACCATGCAGGTCCTTGCCCATGCCGTGCACGCCGTCGCCTGCGCGACGGTGAGGATGGTCGCGGAATGCAAGGAGTGAGGCGACGTTGTGGTCGGCCTCCAACCAGATCGAGCCACCATCGCCGCCATCTCCGCCGTTCGGACCACCGAAGGCGACGGGGCCTTCGCGACGGAAACTCACGCAGCCGGCACCACCGTCGCCACCGCGAACGTTGAGTTGGGCTTCGTCGACGAATGCACTCATAGGGGGTTTCCATGCTACGGCTGCCCCATCCGTGAGATACGGGGTGCGTATCGTGGTCGTATGCCCACCGACCACTCGACGGAACGCACCACCCAATGGGCGTCCACGATGAAGGGCTTCGACGACACCGACCACCCCATCCGATTCGCACACGCCGACTCCTGGGCCGGCACCGGTTCCACCGACGTTCGCTCCCGACCCGAGCGCGAGGAGGCCGAAGCGACCACGCTCGCCCCGCATGCGACCGTCGCACTCGGCGCAGGGAATCGCGAAGAACACGAGGAACCCGACGCCTACCGGACGTGCTTCGAACGCGACCGCGACCGCATCCTGCACGCATCTGCATTCCGCCGCTTGGCCGGCAAGACACAGGTCTTCGTGTTTCCACAAGACCACCAGCGCACCCGCCTCACGCATGCCCTCGAGGTCGCCCAGGTCGCAGCGTCCGTGGCGCGGGCGCTGGGGCTGAACGTCGCGCTCACCGAGGCGATCGCACTCGGCCACGACTGCGGACACGGTCCCGGTGGACACGCGAGCGAAGACGCACTGTCGCCATACGTTCCGGGCGGATTCGACCACGCGACATGGGGCGCCGACGTGACGCTCAAGCCACTGAACCTGTGCGTCGAGACGTTGGATGGCATTCGCAACCACTCGTGGTCTCGACCCGCACCGATGACGCCGGAGGGCGAGGTGGTCTCCTGGGCCGACCGCATCGCATACGTCTGCCACGACTTCGAGGACGCCGTCGCCGCCGGGCTCGTCACACCCGATTCGCTTCCCGAGGTCGTGCGAGCGACGTGCGGCACGACTCGATCGTCACAGCTCCGAGCGTTCATCACGGGCATGATCAACGCCTCGCGAGAGACCGGTCGGATCGGCATGCTGCGCAACGAGGCAGAGGCTCTTGCGGCGTTCCGCCAGTTCAACTACGACAACATCTACATGCGCGACGCATCCCGCGCACAGGCCAAGTCGGTGATCGACCTGTTGCGAGCGCTCGTCGAGCACTACGCCGCGAACCCGCAACTCATGTTGGGCGTGTCACCGACGCACACGAGGATCGCTCCGGTCGGCAGCGACGAGGCGTTCCACGACGCGGTGGGTTTCGTCGGCGGGATGACCGATCGTTATGCGTGTCGACAGGGACAGGCGCTCTTGGGATTCGACGAGTCTCGACTCCCGAAGGGAATCGACGTCACCTAGACGAAGTCGTCAGGCGGTCGGCAGGACGTCGACGACCTTGCGGCCACGACGCTCACCGAACTTCACGCTGCCCGCAGCGAGTGCGAACAAGGTGTCGTCCTTGCCACGACCGACGTTCTTGCCGGGGTGGACTTTGGTTCCGCGCTGGCGGATGAGGATGGTGCCTGCGGAGATCTTGGTTCCGTCGAACACCTTCACGCCGAGACGCTGTGCATTTGAATCGCGGCCGTTCTTGGTTGAGCCGCCACCCTTGGTCTTTGACATGGTTCAGCCTTTCGCGATTGACGTGATCTCGATGAGCGAGTACTTCTGGCGATGGCCGAAGCGACGACGCTGGTTGGTGCGACGCTTGTAGGTGAAGCCGTCGACCTTCGGGCCGGCGACCTGACCGATGACCTTGGCGGTCACGGCGGCCTTCGACAGCTCCGACTTGGTGGACAGCACCGTCGCACCGTCGACGACGAGCACCGGGGTGAACTTCACCTCGGAGCCTTCTGCGGCGCCCAAGAGTTCGACCTGGACCTGTTGGCCCTTGGTCACCTTCTCTTGCTTGCCTCCGGTTGCGATCACTGCGTACATAGCGGTCCTTTACTCTATCCGTGCCGATTCTGGCTCTCCAACCAGTTCCCGGCGCTTGCGAACTAGTCCAACATCGACAAATCGAGGGTCACCCCGCGGCCTTCACAGACCACGCACGGGTCGGCGAAGTTGGTGAGCAACCCCTCCCCGATGCGCTTGCGGGTCATCTCGACGAGCCCGAGCTCCGAGATCTCGAACACCTGGGTGCGCGTCTTGTCGCGGGCCAGGGCGTCCTTGAATGCCTCGAGCACGCGGCGGCGGTTCTCGCGCACCTCCATGTCGATGAAGTCGATGACGATGATGCCGCCGATGTCGCGCAGGCGCAGCTGGCGGGCGATCTCGTCCGCCGCCTCGAGGTTGTTGTGGAACACGGTCTCCTCGAGGTTCGACTTGCCGACGTTCTTGCCGGTGTTCACGTCGATGACGGTGAGGGCTTCGGTGTGCTCGATGATCAGCGAACCGCCCGACGGCAGCCACACCTTCTTGTCCAGGGCCTTGCGCAACTGTTCGTGCACGCGGTGCTGCTCGAAGAGCGCGAGGTCCTCGGCAGACTGGTCGTAGAACTCGACGCGGTCGGCGAACTCGGGATTGAACGCCTGGATGTAGTCGCGCACCTCGTTGTAGAGGGCGCGGTCGTCGATCACGATGCTGCGGTAGTCGCTTGAGAACTCCTCGCGGATCACGCGCACCGCGAGCGGTGGTTCGCGATAGAGCAAGGTCGGCGAGCTCGCCTTGGTTGCCGCCTCGCGGATCGTCGCCCACTGTTCGAGCAGGCGCGTGAGGTCGGTGGTCAACTCGTGCTCGGTCGCGTTCTCCGCGGCCGTGCGCACGATGATGCCGTGTTCCTCCGGCTTGATGCGATCGAGAATGCTGCGCAGGCGACGGCGCTCACCCTCGGGCAGGCGCTTGGAGATGCCATAGGTGCGCGAGTCGGGAATCAACACGACGAAACGACCGGGCAGTGACACTTCCTGGGTCAGTCGACCACCCTTGGCACCGATCGGGTTCTTCGTCACCTGACACAGGATCAACTGGCGCGACTTGAGCACCTGCTCGATGCGCGGGTCCGGACCCTGTTCGACGACGTCGTCCTTGTCGAATTGCACGTCACCGCGATACAGCACGGCGTTCTTCTGGGTGCCAATGTCGACGAAGGCGGCTTCCATGCCCGGCAACACGTTCTGCACGCGACCGAGATAGATGTTGCCGTGGATCTGGGTCTCGTCGTCCGCGGGACGCGACACGTAGTGCTCGATCAGCGAACGACCTTCGAGCATCGCCACTTGGGTGAACTCGGGTCGAACCTGCACGCACATCATGTAGCGACCGACGGCCTTGCCGTTTCGCTCCTTGCCCCTGCGGCGCTCGATCAATTCGGCGTCGGTGCCGACGACGGTCGAGTCCGATCCTCCGGTGCGTCGACGGTTGCGTCCGCCGCGGCGACCGCCACGACGGGACTTGCTCTTCGACTTGTCGGCAGCGGCTGGCTTGGCGGCCTCCGGCTTGGGCGCCATGGGTGGCGCGGGTCGGGTGTCGCCGATCTGCGGCTTGCGCACGAGGGCATCGCTGGCGGCCTGTGGGCTCACCATCTTGCCCTCGCGTGGCGGATCCGGAAGCTCCATCGGCACCGCCGAGGCGTTCGGCGCACCGGCCTGACGGCTGCGGTTGCGGTTCTTTCCCCCGCGACGGCCTCGGCGACGCTTCTTTGCTCCACCGTTGGCGCCTGCAGACTGCTCAGGGCCCGAGGCCCCAGCGTTCATTTCACTCATTTTTCTCGCTCGTTTCGTGTATTTCAGCCACATGCGCGGGAAACATTCCGCGCTCGCGACCGTCGCGCTCTCGCGCCTCGCCGACGGACTCGGGGGAATCTCATCGACCGGCTCGCTGTCGCGATATCGACCTTTGGAAGGGCGACTGCCCGTCCGTGTCCCTCAGGCTACCCCCCACCCGAGCCCACGGGGAGGCTTTGGCGGCACTTTCTGGACTAGCGCAGGCGGCGCATATGCACGCTTTGAGCCAATCCGACGAGGACCGCCGAGGAGACGAGGTGCGAACCGCCATACGAGATGAAGGGCAACGGGAGACCGCTCACCGGAGTCACCCCCATGCTCATCCCGATGTTCTGGAAGACCTGCCACATGAGGATCGTGAAGATGCCGGTGGCGAGGAAGTAGCCGAATCGGTCGCGGGCCATCTGGGCGATGCGCCACACGCGCCACAGCACGACACCGAACAACACGAGCACCACCCCGCCGCCGATGGCGCCGAACTGCTCGCCGATGGCGGAGAACGGAAAGTCGGTGAACTGCACGGGAATGTACTTGCCGTTGGTCAGCGGTCCGTCCAGGTAGCCCTTGCCGAAGATGCCGCCCGTCGAGACCGCGCGCTTGGCGAAGCGCACCTGCAACACGATCTTCTCCAGGTCCTTGTCGTAGGAGTTCTGGTTGAACCACGCGTCGAAACGACGCCACTGGTACGGAAGGATCGCAAACGTCAAGCCGATGGTCGCCGCAGACAGCGACGCAACCAGCGCCATGTACCGACGACGCGCCCCGGCGACGAACAGCACGCCGGCGACACCGGCGACGATCACGGATGCCGAACCGAGGTCGGGCTGCAGCAAGATGAGTCCGATCGGCACCATCACGATGTAGAGCGTCATCACGAAGTGGTGCCAGTCGATGCGTTCGGTCGTCGCCTCGCTCAAATAGCCGACGACGACGAGCAACACCGCGGGTTTGCCGAGCTCTGCCGGCTGGATGGAGATCGGCCCAAGGTCGAAGGCGAGCCGCGCTCCTCCGGTGACCGCGCCAGTGGCCAACACCAAGACGAGGAGCACGAGCACCCCACCGAAGAAGAACCCGCTCTGCGTGCGAAACCAGTCGTGGCCGATGGTCATGACGAGCGCCATGACCACGGCTGCCGCGACGACGAAGATCGCCTGTCGCTGCGTGTAGACGTAGGGATCGAACCCCTGCTCTGCGAGTCGGCGGTAGGTCGCAGAAAACACGGTGAAGAGGCCGATGACGGCGAGTGTGATCACCGTTCCCATGAGCACCCAGTCGATGTTGCGGATCGGATCCGAGTAACTACCCGTGACCGTCGCGTTGCGTTGCGAGCCGATCGGGCGGAAGCGTTCGAAGGTGGACGACATCAGTCCCTACTGTCCGATCTGCCACCGGCGAGGCACGTCGGGTTGCGCAAACCACTCGGCGGGGCGGCAAACGTCGTCGACGTGTTCAGCGGCTCGGCGACTTCCACGGAGTCCATCTTGTAGCGCCCGGACAGCGCGAAGTAGACACACTTGACGACCGGCGCGGCACCTTGGGAGCCGAACCCTGCCTTTTCCAAGTACGCAAAGGCCGAATACGGATGCTCCGCGCTCAAGCTGAAGGCGCCGAATGCAGATGAGTCGTTCCACGGCAAGTTGTTCAACCCCTGTGCGGTTCCCGTCTTGCCGGCAATCGGCAACACGTTGTACGGATAGCCCTTGAAGAGCAACTCGCCGGTGGTCTTGTGATAAAAATCGAAGAACACGCCAGGCCCGGTGATCACCCGCTGCAATCCGCGCACGATCGGATCGCGCTTCTCCGGCGACATGTCCACGGTCGACACCGGCTCTTCGTCGTCAAAGCGGTCGATGATGCTCGCCTGCGCCACGTCGGCGAGTCCGGGCTTCCTGTCCGGAGTTCCCGGCGACAAGATCGCTTGCACCACGTGTGGTTCCATCAACTTGCCCCCGTTGCCGAACACGCCGTAGGCGGTGGCGACCTGAATTGGGGATGCGGACAGGAGCCCCTGGCCGATCGAAAACAGAATCTGGTCTCCGACGTAGTACGCGCGACCGGATTCCTCCGAGATCGCACCGAGGTCGGCCATCCGCTTCTTCAACGCTTTGCTCGGGATCGTGCCCGCATATTCGTACGGCAAGTCGATGTTCGTCGGCGAGCCGAATCCGAACAGGCGAACCTGTTGTTCGAGGATCGGTTGGTATCCGCGCTCGGTGAGGATCTGCTCGCCGATCTTGTAGAAGAACGCGTCCGAGGACACCGCAAGCGCAGTCTCCACGTTCACCATCCCGTATCGACACGGTGAGCCCGTTGCACGACAGATCGCGTTACGGAACACGCACTTGACGCCCTGCTGACATCGATCGTCGGGAATGCTTTCCAATTTGTACGAACCACGATCGTCGTAGCGATACGACGCGCCTCCGGCGAGCTGGCCGGAATTGAGCGCCGCGTAGGCGACGAACGGCTTGAACGACGAGCCGAGGTTGTAGCGACCACTGACCGCACGATTGACGAGGATCGACAGGTCGGGATCGTCGGTCTGCGGGAAGATCTGGGCGAACTTCTCCTTGCTCACGCCGCCGGCGAACCAGCGCAGGTCGAACCGCGGATACGACGCCATCGCCACGACCTGGCCGGTGTTGTGGTTCATCACGACCGCAGATCCAGCGGGCGCCTTGTACATCACCGGATCGGGATTGGCCGGATCGATCGTGCCGTCCTCGAGACGGTTGAATCCCGCTTCGACTCGTCGGCGCAACACGAGCTGCGTCTCCAGGGCTTGTTCCGTGAATTGCTGGAGTTGCATGTCGATTGACAGCTGAATGTCGTTGCCGAGGACAGGTTCGACGCGCTCGAGCTGGCGCAGCAGTCGACCCTGCGCGTCCACCTCGTAACGCACGTAGCCAGGGGTGCCGCGCAGGACCGTCTCGTAGGTCTGTTCGACTCCATAGCCACCCACGCGCTCGTTCGGTTCATAGCCAAGCGACTTGTAGTACGCGAGCGTGGACTCGAGGATCGCACCCATGTAGCCGATCACGTGGCTGCCGATCGCCCCGTAGGGATAGTTGCGTCGCCACTCCTCGCGCACGTAGATCCCCGGGAAGTCCTCTGCACGCTCACTCAGATACAGCGCGGTCTCCTCCGAGACGTCCTCCTTCAACGGCAGAGCCTCGAGCAACCCGTAACGCTTGTCGTCGTAGCGTCGCTCGAGGGCCTCCTCGGTCATCTGCAGCGGGCCACTGAGTCGCGCGAAGATCTCGGCGCGGTCCGAGTCCTTCTTGATCACTTGACGATCGATCGTGGCCGTCAAAATGCGTTTGTTGTCGGCCACGATCCTGCCAACGGCATCGAAGATCCTCCCGCGTTCGGGCTGCAGACGGATCGTGCGGGTGCGCACGGAGAGCACGATGTCCTCGTTCAGCTCGACCTTCACCGACTGCAGGAACCACATACGAATTCCGAGAATCGACATGAGAATGGCGGCGACCACGCCGAGCGACACCAGCCGTGAACGAGATGCAGGTGTGGCCATCGTGGTCAGCTACCGAGCGAGGCCTTGAGCGTCCACCGGCTGACGACGAGTGCGAGCGGAGCGGCGACGAGGTTGATTGCGGTCACCCCGAGGGCGACGAGCACCATCCGTGGGCGCACCCATCCCCCGAGACCGACCATCGACATGGCGAAGGGAAACGCAATCTCCGCGGCGAACGAGGCGACCGCCACACCGCCGATCTTCAACCACCACGACGGTTCGCGAATGAAGAACGGCAACGCACCTGCGAGTGCACCTGCCCCACCAAAGACGAGCGAACACAGGCCGAGCGGGGTGTTCAACACGCAGTCGTACATGAAGCCGAGCAACAGACCCGACATCGCTCCGACCTCGACGCCGTAGGTCACGCCAGAGGCCACGGCGAGGAGCAGCATGAGTTGTGCGACCACTCCGAACGGTCGCACGTCGGTGAACAGCGTGGTCTGCAGTCCGAGCACGATCAGACCGACGAGCACGAGCCTCGTCCATCGACTCGCCACGATCGGCAACAGGCGATCGATCACGGGGCGGACTTCTCCGTGATCGGCTGGTAGAGCAGGATGCGCACGAACGACAGGTTCGACAGGTCGGCGACGAGTTCGATCTCGAGCACCGGCCCCGCGGTGCCGAGTCTGCTGATGACGCGCGACACGGTGCCGACCACGATGTCTGGTGGCGCGAGGCTGAGCGAACCACCCGCGGTCACGATCGGGGTTCCCTGCAGGACGGTGCCGAAGCGCTGTTCGGGATCGATGAACCGAACGATCGGCACACGACTCGGTCCCCTGCCTTCGAGGATCCCGGTTTCACGAACTCCGAGCGCTCCCGTCACCGGGATCGTGAGCGATGGGACCGAGATCGACACGCTCACTCCGGGCGAGGTCGACGGGACGACGACCGGTCCAGGTGTGAAGCCGGGAATGTTCGACGACGGTGCGATCGTCGTCGTGGTGGTCGTGGTCGTCGTCGACGACGATGCACTGGCGGCATCGGGATCGTTGACGTTTCCGACTTCGAGTGCCTCGGGAGTGTTGACCACTTTCACCGACAGCGCATATTCGGGGTCGGTCACGAGCATCACGACCGCACGGTTGGCGAACACCTTCGTCACCTTGCCGACGAGTCCTGCCGCGTTCAACACCGGCATGCCGACCTTGATCCCGCTCTCGCTTCCCTGGTTGATCTCGACGGTTTGGGAATAGTTCGACGGCGCATCACCGATCACCTGCGCGCTCACCGAGTTGATACCGGCGAGCGTCGGCAACCCGTTCAAGGCGAGGAGTTCCTGGGCGAGACGCACGGACGCAGCAGCCGCCACCGCCGCACCCTCCTGCTGGGCGATCTTTTCGCGCAACAAGTCGTTTTCGTCCACCACGTCGTCGTAGTTCGTGATCCCGTTCCAGACGTTTCCGACGGGGCGGGTGACGATGCGCGCGACGCCTTCGACCGGCCGGAACACCGTGCCGAAGATCGACCTCACAAGCGACGTCGACCCCGACTGCTGGAGGTCGAGGGTGACGAGGATGATCGAGGTCAGGGCGAGGAGCGCGATCGCTCTCCTGCGCTGTGCGGACATCACGGTCACAGTGTGATCTTCGCGTCCTAGTCGAAGGAGGTCTGAGCCGTCAGACCCTTCATTGCGTCGATGTTGTCGAGCGTGAGCCCGCATCCGAGCACCACTGCCTCGAGCGGCTCCGGGGCAAGGTAGGCGTGGATACCGGTCTCGTTCGTCACGCGCTCGGCAAGCCCGGTGAGGAGCGCGCCACCACCCGACAAGACGAGGCCGTGTCCGATGATGTCGGCCGCGAGTTCCGGCGGCGTTCGCTCGAGCGTCGTCTTGATCGCATCGACGATCATCTGCACCGGTGCATCGAGCGCCTCGCGCACCTCCTCGCTCGTCACGAGCTGCGTGCGTGGCAGGCCGCTCGACACGTCGCGCCCACCGACGTCGGCCGACAGTTCCTCGGCGAGTGGCCAGGCGGAACCGATCTGGATCTTCACCGACTCCGCGGTGTTCTCGCCGATGTCGAGCGAGAACTCCTTGCGGAACATCTCGACGATCGCCTCGTTCAGGTCGTCGCCGGCGACGCGAGCCGAATGGGCGGTGACGATGCCACCCATCGAGATGACCGCGACCTCGGTCGTGCCACCCCCGATGTCGACGATCAGGTTCGCACTCGGCAGGTGGACGGGAAGCCCGGCACCGATCGCTGCCGCCATCGGCTCTTCGATGATGTAGACGGGTCGACGAGCACCGGCGAATTCGGCCGCATCCTGCACGGCTCGGCGCTCCACGCCCGTCACCTCCGACGGCACGCAGACGATCATCCGGGGCTTACTCCAGCGACTCGTGTGCACGCGCTGGATGAAAAAGCGCAGCATCTGCTCGCAGACGTCGAAGTCGGCGATGACCCCGTCCTTCATTGGGCGCACGAGGCGGATGTTCTGCGGGGCCCTTCCCCACATCCGCTTGGCCTCCGCCCCGACGGCCACCAACTGGCCGGTGCGGTTGTCGACTGCGGCCATGGACGGCTCGTTGAGCACGATCCCCTCGCCCTTCACGTAGACGAGGGTGTTGGCGGTGCCGAGGTCGATCGCGATGTCACGACCTAGCGATAGCGCACTCCCACCTGGCATGTCTGTCGAGCTCCTCAGTGCAACGGCACCCGGGACGGGCGATGAATGACTTCATCCTACCGAGCACCACGTGCGTGTCCGTGGCGCTCGTGGCGCCGACGCCTCAGAGGTTCGGGAAGAAAATGCCGATTTCGCGAGCGGCGGAGGCTGCGGAGTCCGAACCGTGCACGAGGTTCTCAGTGAAGATCGTGCCGTAGTCGCCGCGGATCGTTCCCGGAGCAGAGGCGCGCGGATTCGTCGCACCCATCATCGATCGCACGATCTCCCAGGTGTCCTCGGGTCCTTCGACGACGAGAGCGACCACCGGACTGCGCGACATGAACGCGACGAGCTCGGGATAGAAACCCTTGCCCTTGTGCTCCTCGTAGTGACGCTCGAGGATCGCAGTGTCGAGCTTGCGCAGTTCCATCGCGACGAGCTTGAGGCCCTTCTGTTCGAATCGGGACAGGATCGCACCGACCAACTGGCGCTCCACTGCATCTGGCTTCAAAAGGACGAGGGTTCTGTTGCTCATGGGCTACAGGGTACGGCGCAGGTGCGTCCTTGCACTACCCACGACGTAGAGCGAGCCGGCGACGAGGACCGCGTCGTCCTCTCCTGCGATCGACAGCGCCCGCGAGCACGCCTCTTCGACGCTTGTGCATTCGAGCACCTCGTCACATCCCATCCCGCGAGCAGTTGCCGCGAGCTCCGAAGATGCGAGACCACGTGGCGACGGAGCGGTGCACGTGACGACGACGTCGAAGTCGTCCACGCGCAAGGCGCCGAGTGTGAGGTGCGGGTCGCGACCCTTGAGCGTGCCGACGACGAGGATGCGTCGACCGGCGACGTCGAAGTCGTCGAAGAACACCGACGCGCACACGTCGGCGCCCGCCGGATTGTGCGCACCATCGATCACGACGAGCGGACGGTGACCGAGCACTTCGAAGCGGCCCGGCATCTCGACGGTGGCCATCCCCTCGCGCAGGACGTCCTCGTCGATGACCGTGTCGAAGAACTCCTCGACCGCGACGATGGCGATCGATGCGTTGTCTCCCTGGTGGCGGCCGTGCAGCGGCACCATCACGTCGCGATACGTCGTTCGTGGCGTGACGACATCGAGCAGACGACCGCCGACGGCGAGCTCGTTGCCGATGCAGTCGAAGTTCTCGATTCGTCGCACGAGGTTGCGCGACGTCGCCTCGGTCCAGATCGACACCAAGTCCTCGTTCACGTCACCGACGACGAGCGTGCTCGACTCCTTGGAGATGCCCACCTTCTCGCGTGCGATGTGTGCGTGCGTCGGTCCTGCGAACTCCGTGTGGTCGAGGTCGATGTTGGTGATCACCGCGACCTGGGACTGCACGACGTTGGTCGCGTCCCAGCGACCGAGCATTCCGACCTCGATCACCGCGACGTCGACGGCGATGTCGGCGAAGTAACGGAACGCTGCCGCGGTCATGATCTCGAAGTACGTCGGACGCACGCCAGAGAGCACCTCGACGTCGGCGATCGATGCGACGCAATCCGCGAAGTCCTGTTCGGGGATCGGCTCACCGTTGCGCGAGATGCGCTCGGTGAGGTGCTCGAGGTGCGGGCTCGTGTACGTGCCGACCGTGAGTCCGTGGGCCATCAACAACTTGGTGATGATCTGGGTGGTCGAGCCCTTTCCGTTGGTGCCCGTCACGTGGATCACCGGATAGTTGAGGTGCGGATCCCCCATCACGTCCATCAGCCGCGTGATGTTCGTGAGCGACGGCTCCTCCACCCGGCCGGTCTTTTCGTAGCTGGCGTGTTCGTCGAGATAGACGAGCGCTTCGTCGAACCTCATGTCAGGACGTTCGTGGTTCAGGAGGCCGCGCGACGCTGGCGAGCAACCTTGGTGCTGCGCGGGATCAACGTCGGCATCTTCTTTTCGACGACCGCATCGGCGTCGACGATGACGCGAGCGATGTCGGTGCGACCCGGCAGGTCGTACATCGTGTTGAGGAGCACTTCCTCGAGGATCGCACGCAGTCCGCGCGCACCCGTGCCGCGGGCCAGGGCCTGGTCGGCGATCGCGACGAGTCCCGCAGGCGTGATCTCGAGCTCGATGTCTTCGAACTCGAAGAACTTCTGGTACTGCTTGACGAGTGCGTTCTTCGGCTCGGTGAGGATCTGGATGAGGGCCTGCTGGTCGAGCGCGTGCACCGCGCCGATCATCGGCAGACGCCCGATGAACTCGGGGATCATGCCGAACTTCATGAGGTCCTCCGGCAGCACCTGGGCGAAGAGCTCGCCCGGATCCTTCTCCGCCTTCGAGCGCACCGTGGCGTGGAAGCCGACGCCCTTGTGGCCGATGCGCGACTCGATGATCTGCTCGAGACCGGCAAACGCGCCGCCGACGATGAACAGCACGTTCGTCGTGTCGATCTGGATGAACTCCTGGTGCGGGTGCTTGCGTCCGCCCTGTGGCGGAACCGAGGCGACGGTGCCCTCGAGGATCTTGAGGAGTGCTTGCTGCACGCCCTCGCCGGAGACGTCACGGGTGATCGACGGATTCTCGCTCTTGCGGGCGACCTTGTCGATCTCGTCGATGTAGATGATGCCCGTCTCGGCGCGCTTCACGTCGAAGTCCGCGGCCTGCAACAGCTTGAGCAGGATGTTCTCGACGTCCTCACCGACATAGCCGGCCTCGGTCAGCGCGGTGGCGTCCGCGATCGCGAACGGCACGTTCAACATGCGCGCCAGCGTCTGGGCCATGTGGGTCTTGCCGCAACCGGTCGGGCCCAACAGCAAGATGTTGCTCTTTTGCAGCTCGACCTCGTCGCGGCGCTGAGCGCCCGACGCCTTGTGCTTGATGCGTCGGTAGTGGTTGAACACCGCGACGGCGAGCACCTTCTTGGCCTGCTCCTGACCGACGACGTATTCGTCGAGGAACGTGCGGATGTCGCGAGGGATCGGCAGTTCGGTGACGCCGGCATCGGCGTTCTTGACGAACTCCTCGTCGATGATCTCGTTGCACAGGTCGATGCACTCGTCGCAGATGTAGACGCTCGGTCCTGCGATCAGCTTCTTGACCTGCTTCTGCGACTTGCCGCAGAACGAACACTTCACCAGCTCTGCGGTGTCACCAAACTTTGCCATGTCGTTGTCGGCGCCTCAGCGAATCGGGCCGGATCGGTCGGCGAGTTTGCGCTCGGTGATGATCTCGTCGATCACTCCGTACGCGAGGGCCGCGTCGGCTTCCATCACGAAGTCGCGATCGGTGTCGTTGTGGATGCGATCGATCGGCTGGCCCGTGTGGCGAGCGAGAATCTCTTCGAGCAACTCGCGCATGCGCAGGATCTCGCGTGCGGCGATCTCCAAGTCGGTGACTTGGGCGTACCCGACCTGGCCGTATGGCTGGTGCAGGAGCACTCGCGAGTGCGGCAGGGCGAGTCGCTTGCCCTTCGTGCCGGCGGCGAGCAGCACCGCGGCGGCGGAAGCGGCCTGGCCGAGGCAGATCGTGGCGATGTCGTTCTTGATGAACTGCATCGTGTCGTAGATCGCGAACAGCGCCGTGATGTCGCCACCGGGGCTGTTGATGTAGATGTTGATGTCCTTGTCCGGGTTCTCGCTCTCCAGGTGGATGAGCTGGGCGCAGATCAGGTTGGCGATGGTGTCGTCGATCGGGGTGCCCAAGAAGATGATGTTTTCCTTGAGCAGGCGGCTGTAGAGGTCATAGACGCGCTCGCCCCTACTGGTCTGTTCGGTGACGTTCGGAACGTAATAGTTCCGCATCACGTTTCGATCCTGCATGGCGCCATCTCCTTGGGGTTGCCGTCAACCCCAAATAGTAGTTGGGGGTGTGCGCTATTGGGCGGAATCGTCGTCAGTCTCGCCAAACAAGGTGTCCGCAGAGATCGCGTTGCCCTTGTCGTCCACGAGCTTCGAGTTGCGCAGCAGCCAGTCGACGGCCTTCGACTTGCGGATCTGGGCGACGAGGTCGACCATCATGTCCTGCTTCTCGTAGGCCTTTCGTACCTCGCTCGCCTTGCGATTGACCTGCATCGCGATGCGGTCGATTTCCTTGTCGATGTCGGCGTCCTCGACGGCGATTCCCTGCGCCGTGGCGACGGCGCGCAAGGCGAGGTCGACCTTGACGGCCTTCGTCGACTCACCGCGCATCATCTCGACGAACGCCTCAGCCGACTGTCCCGTGACCGACAACCACTGGTCGAACGAGATGCCCTGGGCCTGGAACTGCTCCATCGTCGCACGCACGCGACCCTGCAGGTCGCTCTGCACCATCGCATCTGGCGCATCGATCGTCACGAGGTCCGCGAGTGCACCCGTCGTGCGCTCGACGAACACCGAGCGACACTGGCCGAGCTTCATCGTCTCGATGCGCTCACGCAGCGAGGACTTCCACGCGTCGATCGTGTCGAATTCACCAACGGTGGACTTCACCCACTCGTCGGTCAGGTCCTCGAGCACCATCTCCTGGACCTTCTTCACCGTGACGGAGAAGTCGGAGACGTCTTCGGTGCCGTTCGGTGCATCGGAGAACGTGAGCGTCGCACCGACGGTCGAGCCGATCAACTGCTCGTCGAACGTCGGAGACACCCAGCCCTTGCCGACTTCGTATGACCAGTCGGACACGTTCAGACCCGGGACCGGATTTCCATCGCGCGTGCCGGCGAGGTCGACGACAACCGTGTCACCCTTTTGCACCGCGCGCTCGACGTCGCGCAACGAACCGTGACGGCGACGCTCGGTGTCGAGCGCCTCGTCGACCTCCGCGTCCTCGACGACGAGCGACGGAAGCTCGACGGTGAGCGAGTCGTAACCGGAGACCGTGATCTCCGGGCGCACCTCGCACGTCGCGTCGAAGGCGACTGGGCCGTCCTTTTCACCCTTGGTGATGTCGATCGCCGGAGTGGCGATGAGATCGACGTCGTGCTCGCGCACCGCGATCGTCAGGTATTGCGGGATCGCGTCCTGGATTGCCTGACCGCGCGCCGCATCGGCGCCGATCTGGGCCTCGAGCACCTTGCGCGGTGCCTTGCCCTGACGGAAACCCGGCACGCGGATCTCCTTGGCGATCTTGCGGAATGCTTCGTCAATGTTGCGGTCGAACTCGACTTCGTCGATTTCGATGGTCAGCTTGACCTTGTTGCCCTCGAGGGTCTCAATGGTGCTCTTCACAGGGCGAAAAGTGTACCCTTGGCTTTCGTGACAGCCTCGTGGAAACCTCACGCTCTTGCCACTCCGCACGAGGGGCAGATCAACCTGAAGACGGGTGACAAGGTGCGCACCATCGCAGAGATCGACGGAGTGCCGCTCGGGTCCGAAGGAAAGGTGATCCTGGCGAACGGGTTCAACTGGCTGCGCTATCGCGTCCGCTTCGCCGACGGGACCGAAAAGGGCGACCTCGACCACCGCCACATCGAGCCGATCGGGCGTGCGGCCAAGCGCCTCGCTCGAGCCGCCAAGCGCGCCTCCGCCTAGACGCGTGTCGATCACGAGCCGCTTCCCCGGTCTCGCAGACGGCTGGGCCCGCTTCGACGGTCCCGCGGGAACCCAGATGGTCGACGTCGCGATCCGCGCGATGAGCGACTGGGCCGCAAGTGGCCACAATGCGAACACGGGTGGGTCGTTCTCGGCCGCCCAGGAATGCGACGCACTCCTCACTCGCACGCGTGACGTGCTCGGCCAACTCTTCACCGCCGATCCGCGCGGCATCTGCCTCGGCGCGAACATGACGACGATGACGTTCGCCTTCACACGCGCCGTCGCGCGCACCCTCACGCCCGCCGATCGGGTCGTCGGCACGATGCTCGACCACGACGCCAACGTCTCGACGTGGAAGCTCGCCTGCGAACTGTCGGGTGCGCAGCACGTGCTTGCGCCCTTCGACGTCGCCACCGGAACGCTCGATCCGCAACGCGTGATCGAACTGATCACCCCGAACACCAAGTGGGTGGCGATCACGGGAGCGTCGAACCTGATCGGCACCGCACCCGACCTTCCGCCGATCATCGCGGCCGCGCACGCCGTCGGTGCGCGGGTCTTCGTGGATGCGGTGCACCTCGCGGTGCATCGACCCGTCGACGTCGCCGCCCTCGGCTGCGACGTGCTCGCGACGTCACCATATAAGTGGTATGGCCCGCACGCCGGCGTGCTGTGCGTCGAGCCCGATCTCCTCGACTCGCTCCCCGTGGCCAAGGTTCGCCCGGCCGAAAACGTCGGCCCTCGCCGCTTCGAGACCGGCACGCCGAACTTCGAGTGCATCGCCGCGGTCGAGGCAGCCGCACGCTTTTTGATCGAAGAGGACATGCACAAGGTGATGCATGCCGAGCAGGACGTGTTCGAACCACTGCTCTCCGGACTCGTCGCAATGGACAAGGTGCGGGTGTGGGGGCGCCAGACGATGGACGGCCGCGTGCCGACCGTTGCCTTCACGATCGAGGGACACCACCCCGACGACGTCGCCGACGAACTCGCGCGCAACAAGATCGCCGTGTGGTCGGGACACTCCTATGCAGTCGAAGCGGTCAACCACATGGGACTTTCCGAGTCCGGTGGCGTGGTGCGCGCAGGCGTCACGCGTTACGTGTCACACGATGACGTCACGCGACTACTCGACGTCGTCTCACGACTCGCACGCTGACGACACGTTTGTTCTGTAGAGTGAGTCGGCCCGGGGAGTGGCGCAGTTGGTAGCGTGCCTGGTTTGGGACCAGGAGGCCGGGGGTTCAAGTCCCCCCTCCCCGACGATTCTCGTCGTATGACGACGACTTCCGTCAGTGCACTTCGCCGGCGACGATCCGCCGATGCACCACATCCACGAACTTCCCGAGCGGCTGGTCTTCCTCGAGAAGCGGGATGTCTTGCGCGCAGACCTTGTGCACCGTCGTCGCGGAGGCGCCCCACGTCAGTCCTGATCGCAGGCCGATGACCTGGTGGGCACACGTCGCCTCGAGGGCGACGAGCAACGACAACGCGTCGTCCTGACGCTCGAGTTTTTCGATCACGTGCGGGAGCTGGGACGCCACGTCCTCAGCCCCCTCCGAGACCGCGAAGAAGTCCACGCTCGCGGGGTTCGCGTCATGGCGCACTCGCGTCGCAAGGGCGACGGCCGACTTCATCAGCGCGTTGAACCCGACGCTTTGAGCGCCCTGCGGCGCAAGGAACCGGGGCACGCCATCGATCGGTGAATTGACGAGCTTGATCGCCCGATTCGCGGACGCATTCGACCAGTGCGTGAGGGCAATCGACAACGCGTCCCCAGCGACGGCAGCCGCAAGGCTCTGGAAGTGCGAGCCCGAGCGGATGTCGCGTTCAGCCTCGAGCACGACGGGATTGTCGGTGGAGGTGTTCGCCTCCCGCTCGAGTGCCTCGACGAAACGCGACAGTTGGTCACGGACCGTGGCGATGAGTTTGACGAGCGTGCGGAAACTGAGCGCATGCTGCGGCAACTTCACCGCATCCGGCTCGAGGATCCAGGACCCGGCGAGCAACTCGAGCAGCTCTCGACTGGCCTCGTCCTCGCGCACGTCGCGGCGGACCGCGGCGACTTCTCGCGAGAACGGCGACGGGTTCACGCCGAACGCCTCGCACGACGCGCCGGCGACGACGACGCCCGCGCGCACCGTCGTCGACAGCCGGTGGGCAACGTCGACCGCCCGAGAAAGCGTGACGGACCCTGCGTTGAAAAGCCCCAGTGCGTCCTTGGTGCCGAGTTCGACCGGCGCAAGACCACGAAGCTTCAAACCCTCCGACGCAGAAACGACGACCCCATCGCACCACACCTCTCCGACGCCGAGCGCGGTGGCACACAACTGCGCGCATTCGGGCAAGTCACTCGAGCCGATCGAGCCGAGACGGGCAACGACCGGGTTGAGACCTGAGTTGTACATCGAGACGAGTTGTTCGACGACGTGCGGCGAGACGCCGGACGTGCCGTGTGTGAGGTTCACGATGCGCAGTGCGAGTGCCCGACGAGACGTCGTTTCATCCAGCGCTCCACCGACACCGACGATTCGACCGATCAGCGTCGAGCGCTCGTAGTCGGCGACGGAGGCCCGTTCGATGGGCATGTTCACCTTGCTGCCGAGACCGACCGTCAAGCCGTAGACGGCCTTGCCTGCGGCGAGCTGCTCGTCGGCGATCTCGCGGCTCACACGGATGCGATCCCACGCGGCCGACGAGATCTCGAGCGTGGTGGTCGGATCTCCGAGAGCGTGCAACTCATTGAGCCGCAGCGGAGACTCGCCGACGAGGATCCTCATGAATACCTCAGCTTCTGTCCGACCCCGAGTGCGGCCGCCTTCGTCAACATCGCGTGCCCGAGGGCGATGTCGGAAAGCGACAGCCCGCGGTGCCACAACAGGTTGGTCTCCTCGGCGGACTCCCTTCCCCGTTTTCTTCCGACGACGATCTCACACAGCTCTGCGTACAAGGTCGCCTCGCTCAGTCGACCGGTCTCCACGTGCGCACGCAGCGAACCGAACTTTCCCGTCTTGCACTGGCCCCAGTCGTCGACTGCCACCTTGTCCATCACCGACAACAAGTCGAGCTCGACGGCGCTCATCGTCCCGTAGGGCACGACGAATGAACCCGGTGCGATCCACTCGGTGCGCAACATCACTTCCGGCCGCTCGAGTCGGGACGCCTCGACGACGACGTCGGCGCCGCGCACGCACGACTCCCAGTCGGTCGTCGCCACGACCTTCTTGCCCAGGTCCTCCGACAGCCGTGCGGCGAATGCGTTGCGACTCTCCGGCCGCAGCGAATGGACCCGGATCTCGTCGAAGTCGAAGAGATGATCGAGCAGTCGCACGTTCCAATACGCGGTGCCGCGTGCGCCGACGTGGCCGAGCACGCGCGAGTCCTTGCGCGCGAGGTGCTTCGCACCGATTGCCGTCACCGCACCGGTGCGCATGTCGGTGATCGATGATGCGTCGATCACCGCACGTGGCTGGCCAGTGCGTCGGTCCATCAGGTTCAACATCGCAAGTTCGCTCGGCAGTCCGAGTTTGTAGTTGTCGACGAAGTCGCCGACCACCTTCACCCCGGCCAGGTCGATGTCGCCGCCGAGGGATCCGCGCAACACGTTGAAGTGCCCGTTGGACACACCGGGCTCGAGATGCACGCGGGGCTCGATGACCGCTTCACCGGAGCCTTGGAGCCTCAGTCCGTGCTCGACCGCCGCCAAGATCTCGTCATTGGTCAACTCGAGCTTCGCCACGTCGAGACGATTGAGATAGTCGATGTACGACTCGGGAATCGACTCGACGCTCACGACGGCACCGGAATCGTGTCGATGCGCGACGTCATCTCGTCGAGTATTGCCGCGATCGGCGTCACGCCGATGCCGGGCCCCGTCGGGACGTCGATGTAGCCGTCGCGCAACTCGAACGGGGCGGTCACGTCGCGCGTGAAATAGCGCTTGGATGCCGACGTGTCACCCGGCAACGTGAACCCCGGAAGCGCCGCGAGCGCGAGGTTGGCGGCGCGGCCGATCCCCGTCTCGAGCATCCCGCCGCACCACACCGGCACTCCCCGCTCGAGGCACAGGTCGTGGATCTTCTTGGCCTCCAGGTATCCGCCGACGCGACCAGGCTTGATGTTGATGATCGAGCAGGCGCCAATGTCGAGGGCGCCCCGGGCGACCTCGATCGTCGTGATCGATTCGTCGAGACAGATCGGCGTGCGCACCTGGCGGGCAAGCTCGACGTTGCCGACGAGGTCCTCCTCGGGCAACGGCTGCTCGATGAGGAGCAAATCGAACTCGTCCAGCTGCGCGAGGTGTCGTGCGTCCTCGACTCGGTAGGCGGCGTTCGCATCGACCTGCAGGAGCATCGCATTCCCGAACGCCTCGCGCACCGCGCGCACGCGCTCGACGTCACGACCCGGTTCGATCTTCAACTTGATGCGCACGTAGCCATCGCGCAGGTAGCCCGCGACGACCTCGAGCAGCGCGTCGATGCTCGGCTGGATGCCGACGGAGA
This sequence comes from uncultured Acidimicrobium sp., assembly GCA_964465475.1. Taxonomy (GTDB): domain Bacteria; phylum Actinomycetota; class Acidimicrobiia; order Acidimicrobiales; family Ilumatobacteraceae; genus UBA3006. Next base: position 21,388 of record CAYXIY010000010.1, read on the forward strand.
CGCCGGAGGCGACCTTTGACTGGGTGGCGCCGAGGTACGACGCGAGCGAGACGCCGTCGACGCGCGTGAAGTAGTCGAGCAGCGCGGCTTCGAGGGCGGCCTTGGCCATGTAGTTGCCGCGGAACGCCGACAACGCCGTCATCACCGACTCGAGTGTCGAGTTCGCCCGCACGCACGGTACGAGGTAGCGACGAAGCACGTTCTCGCAGCCGTCGACGTACTCGGAGGAATACAGCGGATCGGTCATTGCGACGCACTCGCCCCAGCCTTCGGCCTCGTCGCCGACGACACGCACGTAGAGCAGGTTGCGATCGGTCTCGACGCCAAAGGACGTCTGGAACGGCGCCACGAGTTCGATGTGCGCACGGCGGATCTCGATCGACCTGATCGTCACGAGCCCACTCCGGTTACTTGCGTCGAGCGCAATACGTATGAATAGTCATCTGCGAGCCCGACGATGCGGGCGCCTCGGGCCTGTGCGGCGACGAACGCGTCGCGCTGGCGGAACCGCCATCCGTTCGACTCGACCCTGTCTCGCAGGCGCAGCTCTTCGATGTCGGCGGGTGTCGCGATCATGACGTCATCCTCGCGTGGTTCGACGAAGGCTCCACGCGTCGGAGAATCCACGCCGGCCACGTCCCAGCGCACGAGTACGCGGTCGCTCTGCTCACCGGCGTTGATGCCGTCGGGCAGCTCTCCGTAGAAGTTGGTGTGGTATCCGAGCACGCGCACGCCGAGCTTGACGATGTTGAACCATGCGTTGCGCCGAACGAGCGGGTCGAAGGTCCACGTGACGGTCGAAAACCCCTTCTCTTTCGCCCACTGCCACTGATGCAGCTTGATCTGTTCGCCGATCCCATGGCCCGCGCGGTGGGCGACGACGCCCGCGGCATGTGAGTGCAGGTTCGGCCCGGCTTCGCCGTCAAGCGCCACCCCGACGAGGGCAAAGGCCGCACCAATCGGCTGACCGGCCTCCTCCACGATCGAGCCATATCCCCCGTTGTGCAGGCTGGCCACGATGATCTCGGGCGAGACCATCGTCGTCACCCGCCAGACCTCGTCGAAGACGGTCGAAATCACCGCCGCATCGGCGGGCCCGTGGGCGAGGCGAATGCGGACGTCGAGCGACATTGGTCGCCACACTACCGATCAGTAAAGATGGAGCCCATGCCCGTCACCGTCACCGTCGTCGACCATCCCGTGGCCGCGGAAGCGCTCACCAACCTGCGCGACCAGAACACCTCCAACCAGATGTTCCGAGCCGAGATGCGCAGGCTGTCACTCGTCGTGATCGCCGAGGCGACGCGCACGGTGCCGACCGAAAAGATTCGCGTCACCACCCCGCTCGCCGAGACCGACGGCGTGCGCATCGCGCGACGACCGGTGCTCGTTCCCATCTTGCGCGCGGGACTTGGAATGTTGCCTGCCGCGATGGAGTTGTTGCCGGATGCCGACATCGCCGTCGTCGGCGTGCAGCGCGACGAGACCACGCACGAACCGAGCGAATACGTCGCGAAGTTGCCGACGCGACTCGACGGTCGTCACTGCATCGTGCTCGACCCGATGCTCGCCACCGGCGGCTCACTCGAGCATGGCTGTCGCATCCTCGCCAAGCGCGGAGCGCCGCAGCCACTCACGATTGCCTGCGTGCTCGCCGCTCCCGAGGGCATCGCGTTCCTCGACAAAAGCGACATGAACCTGCACATCGTGACGGCGTCGGTCGACGAGCGACTGAACGAAAACGCCTTCATCGTCCCGGGACTCGGAGACGCAGGCGACCGCCAGTTCGGCCCACCGCACTGACCGGTTGCTGATGACTACGCGTTGAACGCGTCGGAGTCCGGATACGGGAACCATTCCGGATCGGGTTCCGCCCGCGGGGCGATCATCACCATCTTGGACCGGCGGAACTGGTCCAAACCCTCGGTGCCGAGCTCGCGGCCCGCACCGGTGAACTTGCGGCCACCGAAGGGCACGGCGTCGTTGTCGTTCAGCGGCGTGTTCACCCAGACGATGCCACTTTCGATCTCGTTGATCGCGCGGAACGACTCCTCGAGCACCTCCGTGTAGATGTTCGCACCGAGCCCGAGTTGAGAATCGTTCGCACGCTCGATCGCTTCATCCAGGCTCGAGACGCGGCACACCGGTGCGATCGGACCGAAGCATTCGCCGTGCATGATGTCGTCGTCAGGCGACACCTCGAGCACCGTCGGTTCGTAGAACGCACCGACGAGATGGCGTGGTGGTCGGCGACCACCGGTCAACACCTTGGCCCCCTGTTCGACGGCGCGCGCGACGATGCGTTCGACGCGATCGCGTTCGCGCACTGATGCCATCGGTCCGATGTCGACCGCCTCGAGGCCGTTGCCGATGCGTAGCGACTTGGCCTGGGCGACGAGACCTGCGACGAACTCGTCGTAGACGTCGGTGTGCACGTAGAACCGTTCGGCCGACGTGCAGACCTGGCCACAGTTGAGGAACGCCGCGAACGCAGCACCACGGGTCGCGGCCTCCATCGACGCCGACGGCATCACGATGAACGGGTCGTTGCCGGACGCTTCGATCAACACGGGCTTGAAGCGCTCGGCTGCCGCACGCGCCACGGCCTGTGCCGCCGGCACGCTTCCCGTGAAGGCGACGGCGTGCGTCGAGTCGTGAGCGACCAGGCGTTGGCCGACCCGGGCTCCACCGGTCACGCACTGCACGAGACCCGCCGGCAGGCCCTCGAAGGCACCCATCACCGAGAGCAACGTGAGCGGGGTGAGCTCGGAGGGCTTCACGATCACGGCGTTGCCGGCGGCGAGCGCCGCGGCCGCCTGCCAGCCGAAGAGCAGCACGGGAAAGTTGAACGGCACGATGGACACGACGACACCGAGCGGTTCTTTCACCACCATGTGCATCTGACCGGCGATTGCCGGACCCGCCACGCGACCCTGTTCGCTGCGCGCGATCTCTGCGTAGTAGCGGAACGCCGACGCCGAGGCGCCACCCTCCCAATTCGATTCGCGAAAGGGCTTGCCCATCTCGCGGGTGAGGATCTCGCCGGTCTGCCGCGACATCGCAAGCAGTCGATCGGCGACCCCGTGCAGTGCATTCGCGCGATCGAGTGCGCTCATCGCCCACCACTCGCGCTGGGCGACGTTCGCCGCGTCGACGGCTGCGTCGATCTCGTCGTCGGTGACGTCTGCATAGCGACCGACGACGGCATCGGTGGCCGGATCGATCACGTCGTGCAGCGCACCCGAACTGGGCCGATGTTCGCCGGCGAGATAGAGCGTGCCGGACAGACGGGACATCAGGGATTCGACTTCGGTCGCCATGCCTGCACTGTAGGACCCGTGCGCGACGGGGCGGAAACGACCGTTCGTCAGCCGAAGAACGTGGCGGCGACGTCGTCGAACAGCGCACGATCGATGAACCGCGTCTGACCGCGGGTCACGCTCATCGACTCCGAGACGATCTGGCCGCACCGCAACACCGTCATCTTCCCCCACGCCCGATCGTGGACGAGGTCGACTGCGGCGAGACCGAAGCGCGTGGAGAGCACCCGGTCGTAACTCGTCGGCGTACCGCCACGCTGGATGTGACCGAGCTGCACGACTCGCGACTCGTACCCGGTGCGCTTGGAGATCTCCGCGCCGATGAGATGGGACAGGTCCCCGAGGGTCTCGTTGCCATATCGATCGTTCGATCGCGGCGGAAGGTCCAACGTTCCCGGCTTCGGGCGGGCGCCCTCGGCGACGACGACGACCGAGGCATACCGACCTCGTTCGTGGCGGCGCGTCACGATGGCCGCGAGTTCTTCGATGTCGAACGGCACCTCGGGCACGACGATCGCCGTCGCCCCGCCCGCGATGCCGGCCTGCATTGCGATCCATCCGGTGTCGCGGCCCATCACCTCGACGACCATCACGCGATCGTGACTCTCGGCGGTCGTGTGCAGTCGGTCGATCGCATCGGTGGCGATCTGCACCGCGGTCTGGAAACCGAACGTCGCGTCCGTGCCGACGACGTCGTTGTCGATGGTCTTCGGAACTCCAACGATCGGCAAGCCGTGGTCGTCGGCGAGCATCGAGGCCACCGTGAGCGAGCCATTGCCACCGATCACGACGAGGGCATCCAGGCGAAGGTCGCGAAACGCGGCCCTGACCCGATCCACCCCGTCAGGGGTGTCGAACGGCCCACCCCGACGGGTGCCGAGGATGGTGCCGCCACGAGGCAGGATGCCGCGAACCTGGGCGGTGTCGAGGCGGATGTGACGCTGCTCCATCACCCCGTCCCAGGCGTCGTAGAAGCCGATCACCTCGTCGCCGTGCTGGGTCTCGGCCTTGCGCACGACGGCGCGAATGACCGCGTTCAGTCCGGGACAATCGCCTCCCCCAGTGAGCACGCCCAGACGCATGAATTGAGCATACGAGAGTTGTTTTATCCCTCTGTGACCCAATTGTCGGACAGTTGTCCGAATTTGCAATATGCTCGTTCAATGAGCAAAACCGCTACCAAGAAGCTGCCGGAGAACACCCTCAAGCGCGACGTCTCGTCAATGCGCAAGGTGCTCGCCAACCGGCTCTATGAACTGCGTACTGCCGCCGAGTTGAGCCAGGCTGCCCTGGCCGAATCCGCCGGCATCGATCGCAAGACCATCAATCGGATCGAGAATGGACATTTTTCACCCGCGCTCGACACCCTCGTTCGCCTGGGTGTCGCCCTCGGCGTGAAACCTTCCGACTTCCTGAAGTAGGTCTCTAGCCCCCGACGCGCATCACGAGCGTCGCAAACTGCGCGCACACGTCGGCAAGGTTCGTCCAGAAGTCGTCGCTCGAGATCGGGTGCCGACACATCTCGCAGGTCGTCGACGGTTTCGTCAGCGCGTGATTCATGGCCGCGTCGACGAGACCGCTTCCCACTTCCTTCCCCCCGAGGGTCGCGTCCGCGTCGGCGACGAAGGTGCACAAGGCGATCGCGGGGGCCGTGCAGTGCAACGCCCGCACATGGTCGACGACGGGCCAGCGCACGTTCGTGAATCCGACGAGGAGATCCGCCGCTGCGAGGTGGTCAGGCGTGGCGACCTCCGCTCGCGACGACACCGCACGCACGTGCGGCGGAAGCTCCGTCTCGTCTTCGACACGCAGTCGCGCGCCATCGACGGCAGATGCGACGAGCCACGACGACGACAATCCCGCTGCATCGAGAGCACTGTGCAGCAGTTGCGATCCGTAGACGCAAACGACGTCGTGTGCGTCGGCGACGACGATGGTGCGCAGGCGTGACGAAGAATCGACCGACATCATGACCGCCTCAAGACGCACACCACGATGCATACCGTGACATCGGGCTGTACCACGGTTGCCTACCGTACTAATAGTGGTATGAATTCTGAGGCACCTTCGCGGCTGGGATGTGGCGCCAGCGCCACATGGCGCGGAAGCCGACGACGCCCCACCGGCCGGCCGGTCAGCCACCGACCAGGGACAAAACGCCTGTTTTCGGGCCCCTCAGCCCGGAAAACGGCCTGCAGCCTTGACACAACGAGCCTGTGGATGACTAGGGTTACAGGTCTACGTAGTACCTACCTAGGGGGATACATGTCAGTAATTGAAACCATGTCCACAGAGGTCGCGTCGACCAGCGTGTCGCGTCGCCACTTCATCCAGGGCGCGGCAGCAGCCGGTGCAGCAGTTGCACTTCCGGTCGCCGGCGTCGTGGGTGCAGGTGCGGCCAGCGCAGCGACGAAGACCTTGCGCGTGTCGAGCGGAAAGATTGCCAACGCCGTCGCTCCGTTCACGACCGCAGATGCCGGATCGCTGCAGATCCTCTGCTGCGTCGGCGAGTACCTGTCCTTCTCGGACAACAAGGGCGAGCTCGCTCCCCGCGTTGCAGAGAGCTGGAAGGGTTCCGCAGGCGGCAAG
>CAYXIY010000011.1:0-26856 GCA_964465475.1 uncultured Acidimicrobium sp.
TCGAGGTGCTCGAAGGGGTATGCGGAGACGTTCCCTGCCACGTGTTGATAAGTGGACACGCCCGCGTTCAGGCACACGATGTCGAAGGGGTCGTGTGCGGCGATGACCGCATCCCACGCCTTGCGGTCGGTGACGTCGAGGTGTTCGAAGTCACCGCCGACCTCTGCCGCAACGAGTTTGCCGGCGTCGTCGTTCACGTCGGCGACCGTGACGCGCGCCCCTTCGCGTGTGAAGCGACGGGCCATCTCGGCGCCGATGCCGCTCGCGCCTCCGGTGATGAATGCGCGCTGTCCTGAGAGGGTCGTCATGGTCCCTACTTTCCCGATGCGACGGCGGCGAAGACGTCGATGATCGTGTCGAGTTGCTTATCGGTGGTCACGAGCGGGGGACAGAACGCGTTGGTGTCGGTGTTGATCGCGCGACAGACGACGCCACGGGGAATCATCGCATCGCGGATCGCCATGGCGTTCTGATCCGGCTTCAATCCCGCCGCCCACACTGCGCCGTCGCCACGGGCATGGTCGATGATGCCGTCGGCGGCGAGCGACCTGAGCCCCGCACCGAGGCGGGCACCAATGTGTGTGGCGCGCTCGAGCAGTCCCTCGCGTTCGATGATCTCGAGGTTGGCGAGTGCGGCGGCGCACACGGCCGCATGACCCGAGTAGGTGTAGCCGTGGCGGAGGAAGAAGTTCGGATCTGCCTCGAGTGAGTTACGCACGGCCGAGCCGACGTAGACGCCGCCGAGCGGTTGGTAACCGGAGGTGACGCCCTTGGCGAAGCACAACAGGTCGGGGGTCACCCCGTAGTGCTGTGCGGCGAACCACGTGCCCATGCGTCCGAAGCCGGAGATGACCTCGTCGAAGATGAGGAGCGCACCGTGCTGGTCGCACAACTTGCGCACGCTCTCGAGGTATCCGGGTGCGGGTGGCCACACGCCGCCGGCGCCCTGCAACGGCTCGATGAGCACGGCCGCCATGCGCGCGGAGTTGTCTTTCATGAACGAGGCCAGCTCTTCGACGTTGTCGGCATCCACCTGCACGACGTCTTCGAGCAACGTGCCGTAGCCGACCTTGTTCAGCGGCAGTCCCTGGGCGCTCGTGCCGCCGTAGTTGGTTCCGTGGTATCCGCGATTGCGCGAGACGATGATCGTGCGCTCGGGGTGACCGGCCTGGACGTGGGTGACACGGGCGAGCTTCATCGCGGTGTCGACCGCCTCGCTTCCCGATCCGCAGAGGAACACGCGCGAGTCGGGGATCGGCGAGATCGACACGAGCTTGTCCGCAAGCCGCTCGGCGACGTCGTTGGAGAACGGGTCGAAGGTGGAGTAGGTCTCGAGGGTCGAGATCTGGGCGGCGACCGCGTCGGCGATCTCGCGTCGTCCGTGGCCGATCTGGCAGTACCAGAGGCTGCCGATGGCGTCGATCATCTCGGTGCCCTTGTCGTCCCACAGCAGTGCCCCTTGGCCCTTTACGATGCGCACGAAGTCCGTCTTGGTGGGCTTGGCAAAGGCGTGCAGGAGGGGCTGGGTCATGGAGAGAACGCTAGTTCCCACCCTCGGGTCACGGCGGGGCTGTCGCCTAACCTAGGGAACGCTATGAAGGGTCTCATCTTGTCGGGCGGTGCTGGGACCCGCCTGCGACCCATCACCCACACGAGCGCCAAGCAACTTGTCCCGATCGCCAACAAGCCGATCCTCTTCTACGGCATCGAGGCGATGGCCGCGGCGGGAATCCGCGAGATCGGCATCATCGTCGGGGAGACCCGCAAGGAGATCATGTCGGCCGTCGGGGACGGCTCCCAGTTCGGCGTGTCCGTCACCTACATCCCCCAGGACGCCCCGCTCGGACTTGCCCATTGCGTGTTGATCGCACACGACTTCCTGGGCGACGACGACTTCGTGATGTACCTCGGCGACAACATGCTCGAGCAGGGTCTGACCGAGTTCGTGAACGAGTTCGAGGGTGCGCGCGCCAAGGGTGGACCGAAGGCGCCGACGGCTCAGATCTTGTTGTGCCACGTCGAGGATCCGCGTCAGTTCGGCGTCGCCGAGGTGACCAAGGACGGCCACGTCGTGCGCCTCGTCGAAAAACCGCAGAACCCGCCGAGCGACCTCGCACTGGTCGGCGTGTACCTGTTCGACAAGACGGTGCACGACGCGGTGCGCGCGATCAAGCCGTCTGCGCGAGGCGAACTCGAGATCACGGATGCGATCCAGTGGATCGTCGAGCAGGGGATGGTCGTCAACCACAAGGTGCTCGAGGGATGGTGGATCGACACGGGCAAGAAGGACCCACTGCTCGAGTGCAACCGACTCGTGCTCGAGGTGCTCGAGCCGCGCAACGACGGAGACGTCGACGCAGCGTCACAGATCGAGGGTCGCGTGGTGATCGAAAAGGGTGCCGTCATCCGCAACTCGCGCATCCGCGGTCCGGTCGTCATCGGTTCGGGCGCGGTCGTCGAGCACAGCTACATCGGCCCGTACACCTCGCTCGGTCGCAACTGCACGGTCAAACACTCCGAGATGGAGCACTCGGTCGTGCTTGACCGATCGTCGATCGTCGACATCGAACGCCTCACCGACTCGCTGATCGGTCGCGACGTGGAAGTGACCAAGTCGAACCAGCGACCCAAGGCGCTTCGCCTGATGCTCGGCGACGACTCGAAAGTCGAGCTCGAATAGTGCCGACGATCACCGAGTCGAACGTGATCGCCGGAGTGCAGATCGTCGAGCCGACGGTGTTCTCCGACGACCGCGGCTATTTCGTCGAGACCTATCGTCGCCAGTGGTTCCCGCTCGGTCGCGAGATGATCCAGGGCAACCGTGGCGATCGCCAGGCTGGATGCATCGTCGGGCTGCACTACCACTTGCACCAAAGCGACTACTGGTACGTGCCGTTCGGAACGTGTCGGGTGGTGCTGCACGACTTGCGCACCGGCTCGCCGACCGATGGCGCCACGCAGGTGATCGACCTCGGACGCCGCGCGGACGGCACGCACGACCATCGCGGCGTGTTCATCCCGCCGGGCGTGGCCCACGGGTTCGCCTCGCTCACCGACATGACGATCACGTACCTCGTGGACGGCTACTACAACCCGAAGGACGAACTCGGCCTCGCCTACAACGACCCTGCCGTGACGGCGGACTGGGGGATCGCCTCGCCGATTCTGTCCAAGCGCGACCAGTCGAACCCGCGCCGCGGGGAGATCGACCCGCAATTCCAGCCCCACTTCGGGCTGCGCACCTAGGGTTTGTCGATGAAGATTTTCGTGACCGGCGGCGCCGGGTTCATCGGGTCCAACTATGTGCGGTGGGTGCTCTCGCACACCGACCATGAAGTCGTCAACTACGACGCGCTGACCTATGCGGGGAACCTCTCCACGATGCGCGACGTCGACGACAGCCCGCGGTATTCCTTCGTCAAGGGCAACATCTGCAACCCAGGCGACGTCGAGTCCGCAATGAGGGGCTGCGACGCCGTCGTGCACTTTGCCGCCGAGAGCCACGTGGACCGCTCGATCGAAGGCAGCGAGGACTTCATCCTCACCAACTGCTTCGGCACCAACGTGATCATGGACACCGCCCGCAAGCTCGAGATCGGTCGTGTCGTGCACATCGGCACCGACGAGGTCTACGGCAGCGTCGAGGTCGGCTCGTCCAAGGAGACCGACCCGCTCGAGCCTCGCTCGCCGTATTCGGCGTCCAAGGCCGGGAGCGACTTGATCGCCCTTGCGTATCACGCGACGCACGGACTGCCCGTGTCGGTGACGCGCTGCACCAACAACTTCGGCCCCTACCAATATCCGGAGAAGGCGATCCCACTCTTCACGACCAACCTGCTGGACGGAAAGCAGATCCCGCTGTATGGCGACGGGATGAACGAGCGCGACTGGCTGTTCGTCGACGACCACTGCTCGGGCGTGCATCTCGTGTTGGAAAAGGGCACGGTCGGCGAGATCTACAACATCGGCGCAGGCAACGAGACCCCGAACCGCGTGCTCGTCGACAAGCTGCTCGCGTTGCTCGGCAAGGACGAATCCAGCGTGCGCTACGTCGCCGACCGGCTCGGCCACGATCGTCGCTACTCGGTCGACATCGCAAAGATCACGAAGCTCGGCTGGAAGCGCGAGCGTTCCTTGGATGAGGCACTCGAGGCGACCGTCGCCTGGTATCGCGACAACCGCTGGTGGTGGGAGCCACTCAAGTCCGCCAAGTAATGCGCATCGTCGTCACCGGATCAGGTGGTCAGCTCGGACAAGAGGTCGTCATCGCCGCGACCGCTCGCGGGCACGACGTCGTGGCGACGACGCGCGCCACGCTGGACGTCACCGATCGTCGCGCGACGATCGCCGCGCTCGGTGAGATGAAGCCGGACGTCGTCGTGCATGCGGCCGCATGGACCGCAGTGGATGCGTGCGAGGGCGACCCGGATCGTGCGATGCGCGACAATGGCGAGGCGACGCGCAACGTCGTGGAAGGCGCAGAGTCGTGCGGCGCGCGCGTGATGTACGTGTCGACCGACTACGTCTTCGACGGAACCAAGCCGACCCCGTACGTCGAGGGCGACACCCCGAATCCACAGAGCGTCTATGGGCGTTCGAAGTTGGCGGGGGAGATCGCGATGCGCCCGAGCGATTCGATCGTGCGCATCTCCTGGGTCTGCGGCTATCACGGGGCAAACATGGTCAAGACGATCATGCGCCTGATGGAGACCAATCCGACTTTGTCGTTCGTCGACGACCAAATCGGCCATCCGAGCCTCGCCGACGACGTCGCCGCAAAGATGGTCGAGCTCGCAGAGCGAGAGGTCACCGGCACCTGGCACGTGACCAATCAAGGCGTCGTCAGTTGGTACGACTTCGCGCGCGACGTCGTGAGGTTGTGTGGTGGAGATCCGCAGATGGTGCAGCCGATCGCGACGGCGGACCTGAAGCCGGCGCGGCCCGCCAGTCGGCCCGCGAACTCGGTGCTGGACAACGCGGCGATGCGCGACGCGGGGATCGCCTTGCTGGACGACTACCGCATTCCGCTCGAGCGATTGGTGCGACGGCTTCGCGGATGATCCGCGGGGTAGGGTGACTACATGGACGTCGCCCAGATCTTGAAGGAAATCGAGCCCGTTGCGGGTCGACTCCTCGATCGTCACATGGGCGTGGCCAAGGAGTGGTTTCCCCACGAGATGGTGCCGTACGACCGGGGGAAGAACTTTTCACCCGGCGAGCAGTGGGTGCCGACCGATGCCGACTTCGGAGACGCCGGCATCGAGATCGACGAGCCCGTGCGCGATGCGTTGTTCCTGAACCTGCTGACCGAGGACAACCTTCCCTACTACTTCCGCGACATCGACCGACTCTTTGGCAGCGAGTCCGCCTACGGCGTCTGGGCGCGCAACTGGACGGCAGAAGAGGGTCGCCACAGCATCGTGATGCGCGACTACATGACGGTGAGCCGTGCAGTCGATCCCGTCGCGCTCGAGCGTGCCCGCATGATTCAGGTGCGCGGAGGAGAGGTCCCCGATCCGGGCGACGCGATCGAGGCGCTGGCGTACGTGAGCATGCAGGAGTTGGCGACCCGCATCTCGCACCGCAACACCGGCAAGTTGATGAAAGACGAGATCGGAACGGCGATCATGTCGCGCGTCGGCAACGACGAGAACCTGCACTACCTGTTCTACCGCGACCTCACGTCTGCGGCCCTCGAGGTCGACCCGTCGACCACGGTGATCGGCATCGAGCGTGCGGTGCGCAACTTCGCGATGCCTGGCACCGGCATTCCCGACTACGAGCGCATGGCCCGCGAGATCGCCAAGGCCGGAATCTACGACCTGTTGATCCACCACGACCAGATCCTCGAGCCCGTCGTGATGCGCCACTGGAAGGTGACCGAGCTCACTGGGTTGACGCCCGAGGCGGAGCAGGCGCGCGAGTCGCTGGTGAAGCGCATCGAGCGCACCGCCAAGGTCGGCAAGCGTCTCGCCGCAGAGCGCGTCGACGCCTAGGGCGTCACTCGTCGGCGAACACGAGCAGGCTGCCCGAGTAGTTCGCGACCCACACCCGTGACGTCGCCGCGTCGTAGGTGACGCCGATCGGTCGATCGCCGGTCGGCAGCTGCTGGATGACCGTCATGTCGCTCGTTCGCACCTTGCTCAGCGTGTCGTCCTGGTAGTTGACGACGTACAGCGCGGTGCCGTCGGGTGACATCACCATGGTGCGAGGTTCGGTGCCGGTGGCAACGACACCGAGAACTTCACCCGTTCGCGCATCGATCTTGCGCACGGTACCCGCCTTGTTGTTCGTGACGTAGAGGACGTCGTCGCCGGGCGAGAGCAGCACGTGACGTGGGGTGAACCCTGCGGTCGTGACGTCGAAGGTCGCAAACGTGACGAGGTCGATCGCGACGAGCTTGCCGCCGCCCATCACCGTGACGTAGGCGGTGAGTGAGTCCTTCGTGATCGCAATTCCTCGCGGGTGGAGCCCGACGAAGATGCGCTGCGTCTCGCGCGCGGTCGCGAGGTCGACGATCGAGACGTCCTGTGAGCAGAAGTTGGAGACGACGAGCGTTCGGTCGTCGGGAGAGACCTGGAGGTACTTGGGCACCGCGCCGACCTCGATCACCTGGTCGATCGAAAACGTCGTGGTGTCGATGCGATAGACGTATCCGGGGTCCCAGGTGCGCGTCTGGCAGGAGTCGTCGGCGATCGGATTCCAGCCCTTGCCGTACATCTTGTAGTTCGAGACGTAGGCGAAGCGGCCGTCGCTCGTGAAGGCGGCTTCGACCGGTGAGCCCTTCACCTGTGGCGAGCGTCCCTTCGTGTCCAATCCGAAGTCGGCGAGATTGACCGCATCCGGAATCACCGCGACTTCCTTCCCGTCACGATCGAAGACCGCGACGTTGTGGCGATACATCATGTTTTGGGCGAAGAACAGACCCGTCCCCGAGTGGACGATGCTCTTGGGCTGCAAGTCGTCGTTGGCGATGCGCTGGACGAGGCTGAGCGTGAGTGAGTCACTCGTTGGGGCGGGAATCGTCGTCGGGGGTGGGGTCGTGGTCGTCGGTGCGGTCGTCTGCGGCGCAGTCGCTGGCACGGCGGCCTCCCCGGCGCAGGCCGTGAGGGCCGCGAGGCAGAGTGCCATGGGAAGTGCGGTGCGCCACCTCATCGGCACAAGGCTAAGAGGTGGCGTCTTGACGGGCGGGCTCATCGCTGGTGGACTGGGGTGATGGATCGCGCGACGTTCACCAGCATGGATGTGTCCACCAAGGACGAATGGATGGTGATCGGGGCGGAGACGGCCAAGAACCAGCCTCGCGTCGCCGAGGGGATCTTGGACATGTTGCGTTCGCTCGCCGAGATCGAGGACGGGTTCGTCACCGACCAGTTGACCCATGCGCTGCAGACCGCGACGCTCGCGGAGCGCGCCGGCGCAGACGACGAGGTCGTCGTCGCTGCGCTGTGTCACGACATCGGCAAGGCGATCAGCGTGCCGAACCACCCTGCGATTGCGGCCGCCATCTTGAAGCCCTACGTGCGGCCCGAGGTTCACTTCATGATCGAGGCGCACCAGGACTTCCAAGGTCGCCACTACTACGGGCACTTCGGGATGAATCCGGATGCTCGCAACAAGTACGACGGTCACCCCGCATACGAACTCGCCGCACGTTTCGCCGACGAATGGGACCAGAAGGCATTCGACCCGAACTACGACACGCTGCCACTCGAGCACTTCGAGGACCGAGTGCGAGCGGTCTTTGCGAAACCCAAGTTCGTCGCGGCCGACTAGATGTCGACGCCCCGCAGCGTCTCGCTGCCGATGTACGACTTTCCCGAGTTCTCGGGTGCTACCGCGCTGCTCCTGGCTCGCATCGTCGCTGAGTTGACGTCACTCGGCGAGGACGTGGTCGCGACGTCGCCGGCGAATGCGATGCACCACGAGCTCGTCGAGCATTGGGAGTCGCCATCGACGTATCTCAGCCAGTCCTGTGGGTTGCCATTCGTGGAACAGCTCCACCGGTGCGTCGACGTCATCGGCACGATTCGCTGGAGTGGGATCAGTGACCCCCGAGGGTGGTATCGCACGGTCATCGTGGTGCGCGCGGAGCATCCGGCGCGCACGATCGAACAGCTTCGCGGTGCGCGGCCAGTGATCAGCAATCCGCAGTCGCTGAGCGGTTGGTGCAGCCTTGGGTGGGCGCTCGCGCAGGTGACGAGCGACCCAGATTTCGTCCAGCCGTATCGCACCGCCGAGCGCCACACCGGCAGCCTGCAGATGCTGCAGGACGACGACGCGGACTTCGCATCGATCGATCCTGCGACGTTTTCGATCCTGTCGCGTCACCGACCCGCGTTGACGAAGAACCTGCGCGTGATCGGTCACGGTCCGCACGTGCCGGCGACGCCGCTGCACATCTCGAAGGTGCGTACGGCGTCGCTCGAGGACGTGCGTGCTGCGGTCGTTCGTGCCTTCGCCGACGAATCGCTTGCCGACGTCCGACGGGTGATCGGCATCGACTCCTTCGTCGGATTCGACAATGCCACCTATGACGTTCTTCACGATCTCGTGGCCACGGCCGAGAAGGTGTTGCCCCGCGCACGGTGATGCTCGACGCTTGGTAATTGCCTCGTCGTTCGTCAAGAATGGAACCCATGTCCGGACCACGCCCCGTCATTGCCCCCAGAGGAACGCAGCTGTCCTGTGCGAACTGGCAGATCGAAGCCCCGTATCGCATGCTGCAGAACAACCTCGACCCCGACGTCGCCGAGCGACCCGACGACCTCGTCGTCTACGGGGGAACGGGCCGTGCGGCGCGCAGCTGGGACGCCTACGACGCGATGCTGCGCACGATGCGCACGCTGAAGCCCGACGAGACGATGCTCGTGCAGTCGGGCAAGCCCGTCGGTGTGTTCCGCACGCATGAGTGGGCGCCACGCGTCCTGCTCGCCAACTCGAACCTCGTCGGCGACTGGGCGAACTGGGACGAGTTCCGCCGTCTGGAGGCCGCGGGCCTGACGATGTACGGCCAGATGACGGCGGGGTCGTGGATCTACATCGGCACCCAGGGCATCTTGCAGGGGACGTATGAGTGCTTCGCCGAGATCGCCCGTCGCAAGTTCAACGGCACGCTCGCCGGCACGATCACGCTGACCGCCGGCCTCGGCGGCATGGGTGGCGCCCAGCCGCTCGCCGTGACGATGAACGACGGAGTCGCACTGTGCATCGACGTCGACGCGTGGCGCGTCAATCGTCGCGTCGAGACCCGTTACCTGGACGAAGTCGCCGACTCGCTCGAGGACGCGGTGAAGCGGTGCGAGCGGGCGCGCGACGAACGGCGCGGGCTGTCGGTCGGTCTCGTCGGCAATGCCGCGGACCTGTTCCCGAAGTTGTTGGCGATGGGCTTTCCCGCCGACATCGTCACCGACCAGACGAGCGCTCACGATCCGTTGTCGTATCTCCCGAACGACATCTCCGAAGCCGCCGCCAAGGAGTTGTTGGAGCGCGACCCACAAGAGTTCATCCGTCGCTCGCGCGCGGCGATGGCCGCGCACTGTCGGGCGATGGTCGGCTTCATGGACCAGGGTGCAGAAGTGTTCGACTACGGCAACTCGCTGCGTCGCGAAGCAGAGCTCGGTGGCTACGACCGGGCCTTCGACTATCCCGGGTTCCTTCCCGCCTACATCCGTCCGCAGTTCTGCGAAGGCAGGGGACCGTTCCGCTGGGTCGCACTCTCCGGAGACCCAGCCGACATCGCCGCAACCGATCGCGCGGTCTTGGAGGAGTTCCCCGAGGACGAGTCGCTTGCACGCTGGATCCGTCTCGCCGGTGAGCGCGTCGCCTTCCAGGGTCTTCCCGCGCGAATCTGCTGGCTTGGTTATGGTGAGCGCCATCGCCTCGGCTTGCGCTTCAACGAGATGGTCAAGCGTGGGGAGTTGAAGGCGCCGATCGTGATCGGTCGCGACCACCTCGACTCGGGATCCGTCGCCTCGCCGTATCGCGAGACGGAGGCGATGATCGACGGTTCTGATGCGATCGCCGACTGGCCGTTGCTGAACGCCCTCGTCAACACCGCAAGTGGTGCGACGTGGGTGAGCATCCACCACGGCGGGGGCGTCGGCATCGGGCGCAGCATCCACGCCGGCATGGTCTGTCTGGCCGACGGCACGGACCTGGCGGCCGAGAAGCTCTCCCGAGTGTTGCTCTCCGACCCCGGAATGGGCGTCATCCGCCACGTGGATGCGGGATATGAGCACGCAATTGCGACCGCCGCAGAGCGTGGCGTGCGCATCCCGATGCGCGAGAATTAGACCATGGTCGCCTACCACGCGCAGTACGCCTGGCGTGGTGGGGAATCGGCCGACGAGCGCGTGCGCTTCGAGGTCTCGGGTGGTGTGATCAGCTCCGTCGAGGTCGGCGTGGAGGCGCGTCCCGGTGACGTCGTGATCCGCGGGCTCGTCATGCCCGGACTCGTGAACGCCCACAGCCATGCGTTCCATCGCGCCCTTCGCGGCATCACGCATGCCGGCAGCGGGGACTTCTGGTCCTGGCGCGAACCGATGTACGCGATCGCCAATCGACTCAACCCCGACAACTATCGAGCTCTCGCCACGGCGGTGTTCGCGGAGATGGCACTCGCCGGCATCACCGGGGTGGGAGAGTTCCATTACGTGCACCACCCGGTGGGTGGCGGTCGCTACGACGACCCGAACGCGATGGGTCGTGCGATGGTAGATGCCGCAGGAACGGCAGGCGTGCGTCTCGCGTTGCTCGACGTCGCCTACCTGCACGCCGGACTCGACAAGCCTGAGCCACTTCCCGAACAGGCGCGCTTCTCGGACGGCTCGATGGATGCATGGCTGGACCGAGTGGACGCACTCGGGGAGGGTGGCGAGGGATGGACCGTGGGACTCGCACCGCACAGCGTGCGCGCGGTGCATCCGAGCGATCTCGACGACGTCGTCGCCAACCGTCACGGTCGCGTCGTGCACCTCCACGTCTCGGAGCAGCCGGCGGAGAACGCAGCATGCGTGAAGGCGACTGGGCTGACACCGACGGGTGTGCTCGCCGAAGCAGGACTCCTCGGCCCGCACCTGTGCGCCGTGCACGCCACGCACCTCACGGAGGCCGACATTGCACTCCTCGGCTCGAGCGGCTCTCACGTGTGTTTCTGCCCGACGACCGAGCGCGACCTCGCCGATGGCATCGGCCCGGCTCGTCGACTCGTGGAGGCTGGAGCGTCGTTGTGTCTCGGTAGCGACTCACACGCGATGATCGACCTGTTCGAGGAGGCGCGCGCCGTCGAACACGACGAGCGTCTGATCACCGGCGTGCGCGGGAACCACAGCCCAGCGAGCCTGCTCGAAGCCGCCACCCGCAACGGTGCAACGTCGCTCGGCTGGGCCGCGCACGGACTCTCCGTCGGTTCGCCCGCCGATTTCATCGCCCTGGAGCTCGACACCGTGCGTCTCGCGTCGTTCGATGCGCGGAATGCGGCGGCCCACGTCGTGCACGCGGCCGCGCCTGGCGACGTGCGGGACGTGTGGGTCGCGGGCAAACAGGTCGTCGCGAATCGGAATCATGCGTCGATCGGCGACGTGCCGGGTGCGCTCAGGAGCGCGATCGCCAGCGTCGTTACACTGTAGGAACTATGGCAGTCCTCCCCATCGCAACAGTCGGTCACCCGGAACTTCGCATCGTCGCCAAGGAGGTGACGCGCGAGGAGCTCGCATCGGCAGAGGTGCAGCAGTTCATCGACGACTTGGTCGAGACGATGCGTCACGCCAACGGCGCTGGACTCGCCGCCACTCAGGTGTTGCGCCACCAGCGCATCTGTGCGATCGAGGTCGACAACAATCCGCGCTATCCCTACAAGCCGCGTGTGCCGCTCACGATCCTCGTGAATCCGGTGCTGACGCCGCTCGACGACGACTTCTTCGACAACATGGAGGGCTGCCTCTCCGTTCCGGGAATCCGCGGCCAGGTCGCCCGCCACACTCGCATCCACGTGAAGGCATGGGACCGTCACGGCAACGACATCGAACACGAGATCCGCGGCCTGACCGCCTGCACCTACCAGCACGAGGTCGACCACCTCGACGGGCTGCTCTTCTTGGACAAGGTCGTCGACCCCTCGACGCTCACCACATGGGATTCGTTCAACCAGTTCCACCACGACGCCTTCGTCGAGCGGGCCAAGGCTCTCGTCGCCAAACACGGTTCGTAGATGTTCGCGCTGACGGGCATCGGCTCGCTCGTCACCAACGACCCTGAGCGTGACTCTGGTCTGCTCGGACTCATCTATGACGCAGCGCTCGTCGCAGACGACTCAGGCGTCGTCACGTGGGTCGGACCATCTCGCGACGTCGCGTCGCACACCGACGTCGCTCCGCATGACGTTGGCGGACGGGCGGTCATTCCGGGTTTCGTGGACAGCCACACGCACCTCGTGTTCTCCGGCGACCGCGCGGCTGAGTTCGAGGCGCGCATGGCCGGTCGCCCCTATTCGGCTGGTGGTATTCGCACGACCATGACCGCAACGCGCGGCGCGACCGACGAGGCGCTGCGCGCCAACGTCGAGCGTCTGGCACGCGAGGCCCTCGCCAGTGGCACGACGACGATCGAGGTGAAAAGTGGCTACGGGCTCTCGGTGCGCGACGAGGAGCGCTCGCTTCGCGCCGCGTCGAGCGCGACGACGGAGACCACCTTCCTCGGTGCGCACGTGGTCCCGCCGGACACCGACCCCGACGCCTACGTCGCCGAGGTCACGGGGGCGATGCTCGATGCATGTGCGCCGCACGCCAAGTGGATCGACGTGTTCTGCGACCGGGGAGCGTTCTCCGTCGACCAGGCGCGCGAGATCCTGACGGCCGGGTCCGCCCGTGGTCTCGGCATGCGCTTGCACGCGAACCAGCTGCAACACGGGGGAGCAATTCAGCTCGGCGTCGAGCTCGGTGTCGCCTCGTGCGATCACTGCACCCACACGACCGATGCCGACGTGGAGGCTCTTTCAGGTTCGTCGACCGTGGCGACGTTGCTTCCGACCGCCGAGTTGTGCACGCGATCTGCGTTCCCCGACGCTCGCCGGCTGATCGACGCAGGCGTAACCGTTGCGCTCGCCTCGGACTGCAACCCCGGGTCGTCGTACACCACGTCGATGCCGCTCGCGATCTCCCTCGGCGTCATTGCCATGAAGATGACGTGCGACGAAGCCCTGTGGGCGGCGACGGCCGGTGGTGCAGCGGCGTTGCGCCGCAGCGACGTCGGAGTGTTGCGTGCGGGTTCGCGCGCCGATCTCGTCGTGTTGGACGCCGCGAGCCACATCCACCTTGCCTATCGACCTGGTGTCGACCAGATCGGTGCGGTCGTGCGTGGTGGCGCGGTGGTCTCGGGTTCGCTCTAGTTCACGAGGTGCACGCCGAGCAGTGACAGCGTGGCGATCGCGCCCCAGCTGATGCCGGCGAGTGCGAGCGGCCTGCCCCCGACGCGCAACAGTTTCGTCAGGCGAACCTCGGCACCAAGCCCGACGAGTGCCGAGGCGAGACACCACTGTTCGACCGTCTTCAACGTCGAGAGTGCGTCGTCCGAGAGCACGCCCGTCGTGCGCACGAGGATCATCGCGATGAAGCCGACGACGAAGATCGGTACGACGGTGACCTTGGAGGTCGTCGACTTCGACGTGAGGCCGACACGTGGGGTGCGGAGCCAGAAGCTGACCATGGCAACGAGTGGGGCGAGGAGGACGACTCGCGACAATTTGACGACGGTTGCTGAGTGCACTGCGGCGTCGCCTCCCGTGGAGGACGTCGCGATCACCTGGGCGACGTCGTGCACGCTCGCCCCGACCCATGCGCCGAACATCTCGGCCGACTCGAGTCCGACGACGTTGCGCAGGGCGGGCAGGAGGATGATGGCGAGGCTTCCGCAGAGGGTGACGAGGGCGATCGCATAGGTCACTTCTTCCTCGTCGGCCTCGGCAACTCCCTCCATGGCTGCGACCGCGGACGCTCCACAGATCGAAAAGCCAGTGGCGACGAGGAGGGACAGGGGTCGTGAGACGCCGAGGCGGGGGCCGAGCCACATCGTGCCGAGGAACGTCACGGTGACGACGACGATGACCACCGCGAGCTCCGCGCCACCGAGCTCGACGACTTGCGAGACGGCTAGCTGCGAGCCGAGGAGCACGATGCCGAGACGCAGGACCTTCTTGGCGGAGAACTTGACGCCGGCCGCGCAGACGGCGGGCACCGCGCCGAGGTTGCCGAGCGTCACGCCGATGGCGAGCGAGGCGACGAGTGGGGAGACCGCATCGAAGCGCTCGTGGATGGCGAATCCGACGAAGGTGATGAGGAGGGTGAGTGCGATCCCAGGCACGAATGTCAGGGCGCGACTGGGCGACTTCACCGACAAATCGTAGAATGTGGGCATGTCGGACGCACGAATTGCCAAGCGGGGCCTCTTGGCGGCGCCTGGCGAGTGGCGCACGGTGCTGGTGATCATTGCCGTCTACGGCGGCACGATCGCCACGACGCTCGCACATGACTGGCTGGGTGCGGTCCCGACGGTGCTCCTTCTCGCCTGGTTCGGTGCGTGGCACCTGAGCATGCAGCACGAAATCATCCACGGACACCCGTTCCGTAGTTCGCGACTGAATGCGATCCTCGGCTCGATTCCGGTGACGCTGTGGATCCCGTTCCAGTGTTTCCGTCGCGACCACCTCGAACACCACGAGGCGGACCTGACCAATCCCGAGCTCGACAACGAGAGCTACTACGTGTCCCAGGAAACGTGGGATCGATCCGGCCGCATTCGGCGAGCCGCGTACTGGGCGAATCGCACCCTGCTGTTTCGCATGTTCGTGTGGGTCGTCGTCAGCACTGTGACGTATCTGTCGATGGTGCTGCGCCAGGCGATAGCCGGCACCCACGGTCGCCGCCAGGCCCTCGCCTGGCACCTCGTCGGCCTCGTCCCCGTCATCTGGTTCGTCACTGAAGTTGCGGGCATGCCGCTGTGGCAGTTCGCCCTCGGCACGATGTACGGCGGTCGCGTATTGAACGCCCTGCGTCCGTTCCCTGAGCACAAGTACTTGGAGGGCTCCGAGGAGCGCACCGCGATGATCATGGCCGGACCGGTGTTGAGTCTGCTCATGTTGAACAACAACCTGCACGTCGCCCACCACGAAGAGCCGTGGGTGCCGTGGTACGACTACGGCTCGCTCGTCACGCGAGTCGACGCAGTCGAGCGCGCGCGACGAAGCGGCCTGCTGTACGAAGGCGGATACCTCGAGGTGTTCCGCAAGTACGCGGTGCGACCGATTTCGTCTCCGCTGCGCGACGGCCGCTAGGCCCGCGCGACGACCGGAAAGCGGGGATCTTCGAGCAGATCTCCTGGTCGCAGTCCGTTGCCCTCGAGCGGGGGCGAGGTGCGCCAGGGTCGTGTCGCGAATCGCGCGTCGTCGCCGACGTAGCGGAAACTGACCGCCCGCCTGCGCGTCACCTGGGTGCCCGCGGTGCCGGGGGCCGCGTGCAACGTGCGGTAGTGGAACGCCACGGCGTCGCCGACCTGGACCGGCGTCGAGACGGTGGCGGCCCGATCGAGTTCGTCTGGTGACGGGAGGTGCTCGAAGTCGTGCGCGGCCTCCACGTACGCGCTCTGGTCGGCGAATCGGCGGGGGATGAAGCGACGATTCCAGCGGTGGCTCCCGGGGATGAAGCGCAGGGCGACCGAGTCAGGGATCGGATCGAGCGGGATCCAGATGCTCACGTTGTCCATCCCGTCGATCCCGTAGTACGGGTCGTCGTGGTGCCACGGGGTCACCTCGCGCGTCTCGGCTTCCTTCACGAGGACGTGTTCGTGGAAGAGCCTCGCCACGGACGAGCCCATCAACTCGCGGGCGGCCTGTGGGATCGGACCGCTCGTGGCATGGCGGGCGAAGTCCTCGATGCGCTGCCAGTTCACGTAGTCGTCGAAGAACCGGCCGGTCGCACCCTGCGGGGTGTACTCGTTCGCCCACGGGCCGGGAGAGGCCATGTTGGTCTCGACCCCGCGGGCCAGCTCGGCGATCGCCTCCGGCGAGACGAGGCCGGGGAGAACGACGACGCCGTCGCGCCGGTAGGTCTCGACGGTCGTGGCATCTAGCGGCACGGTCGCCACGCTACTGCCGGGGGTCGGGGCGTCCGAGGGGAAAAGAAAAGGCCGCCGGCACGAGCCGGCGGCCTTTTCGACTTCTGGTGTCGGTGGTTAGGCGCGAAGACCGCGGTTGACCATCGAGATGACGGCGTCCTTCAGCGGGATCATTCCGAGAATGATCGCACCGTTGGCGCAGTAGGTCATCCAGTCGTCCGAGAACGTGAGTCCCCAGCCCGAGATCGGGTTCATGTCCAGGACCCAGACCATGGCGATCGCCACGATCAGGTTCCAGTTGGACCCGATGATCGGAATCTTGCGGATGATGCCCGACAGCTGGACGGTGCCGAGCACCGAATCAACCACGGTCGTGACTGCGCCCAGCAGGGCCGCTGCCAGGAGGAGGTATCCGAGTGTGTACATGATGTGTTCCCCAGTTCTGTGGGCGTCGTTGCCCACGAATTCGACCGTAAGCAGGATGGGTGGACGAGTGGTGGATTTCACACGATTGCAACGGTTCCTCCTACGGGCATTGGGTTGTTGCGCGTTTGTAACGTCCGAATCGGGCGGGAAAAGCCGCGGGAATTAGGGTTGAGCATGCAGTCAGGGGGACCGATGCAAACGATCGACGTGGACGTGCTCATCGTGGGGGCGGGGATCTCGGGTATCGGCGCGGCCTACCACGTGAAGACGATGAGCCCCCAGCGAACCTTTGCCGTCATCGAGGGCCGGGAGCGCCTCGGGGGCACCTGGGACCTGTTCCGCTATCCAGGGGTGCGCTCGGACTCCGACATGCACACCCTCGGCTACCGCTTCAAGCCCTGGACCGCCGACAAGGCGATCGCCGATGGGCCCTCGATCCTGTCGTATCTCGAGGAGACCGTCGCCGAGTTCGACCTCGCCCGGCACATCTCCTACGGGCTGCACGTCACGCGAGCGGACTGGTCGAGCGAGGAGGCCCGCTGGACGGTGACGGCTCGCCGAGCGTCGGGCGAGACGCAGCGCTACACCTGCAACTACCTGTTCATGTGCACCGGCTACTACCGCTACTCGAAGGCCCATGAGGCGGAGATTCCCGGGTTGTCGAACTTCGGTGGCACCGTCGTGCACCCACAGTTCTGGCCGGAGAGCCTCGACTACGCGGGCAAGCGCGTCGTCGTCATCGGCTCTGGTGCGACGGCGATGACGATCGTGCCGGCGATGGCGCGTACGGCATCCCACGTCACGATGTTGCAGCGCTCGCCGACGTATGTGGTTGCCCGCCCCGACGTCGACAAGTTCGCCGTCCGGCTGCGCAAGGTCCTTCCAGATGCGCTCGCGTATCGCATCGTGCGCGCCAAGAACACGACGCTGCAGCAGTTCTTCTACAAGCGCATGCGCGCCTACCCGCAACAGGCCAAGGAACGCCTGATGGGATTCGTGCGCGAGGCAGTCGGCGGGCACGTCGACGTCGATCGGCACTTCAACCCCTCGTACTTCCCGTGGGACCAGCGTTTGTGCCTGCTCCCGAACGGCGATCTCTTCGAGGCCTTGAAGGACGGCTCGGCCTCCATCGTCACCGACACGATCCGCCACGTCGACGCGAGCGGCATCGTGCTCGACTCTGGCGGACGCCTGGACGCTGACGTCATCGTCACGGCGACCGGCCTGCACCTCGTCACCCTCGGCGAGGTCGACTTCTTCCGCGACGGTGAGCCGATCGACTTCTCCCAGACCTGGACCTACAAGGGCATGTCGTACTCGGGCGTGCCGAACCTCGCGACCTCGTTCGGCTACATCAACGCCTCGTGGACGCTGCGCGCGGACTTGACGTGCGAATACGTGTGTCGCTTGCTCAACCACATGGACTCGATCGGGGCGAAGGTGTGCACGCCGACGTTGCGTGACGACGAACGGAACATGCCGCAGCGGCCGTGGGTGGACGGGTTCACCCCTGGGTACATGAACCGCGTGATGCACCTCATGCCCAAGCAGGGCGATCGCGAGCCGTGGCTGAACCCGCAGGACTACAAGCGCGACATCGCCCTGTTCCGCAAGTCGCCCGTCGACGACGGGGCGATGGTGTTTTCCTCGGTGGTCGAACACAGCCGATGACCACGCCGACGACTGGCCCCTGGTCGCCGCTGCGCCTCACCGTGTACCGCACGGTCTGGATTGCGGCCCTCGTGTCCAACGTCGGTAGCTTCATGCACATCGCCGCTGCCAGTTGGCAGATGACGCTCCTCACCGATTCTCCGACGCTCGTCGGGCTCGTGCAGACCGCCTGGGCCGTGCCGGGATTCCTCCTTGCGTTGCATGCCGGGGCGATCGCCGACATGGTCGACCGCGTGAAACTGCTCTACGTCACCGAAGTCGTCGCACTCGCCATCGCGGCGATTCTCGGGGTCATGGTGATCAGCGGCGACATGACGATCGAGTTGCTGCTTGCCGGGACGTTCCTCGAGTCGGTGGTGATGACGCTGTCGGCGCCGGTGTTCATGGCCGCGACCCCACAGTTCGTCGGTCGCGAGTTGATGCCCCAGGCGCTCGGACTCGACTCGGCGTCCCGCAACATCGCCCAGACGGTCGGGCCTGCGCTTGCGGGTCTCGTCATTGCGACGTCGAACGCCGGAGTGGTGTTCATCGTCAATGCCGTGTCGTTCGTCGGAATCCTCTTCGTCGCCCGTCATTTCCGCTCGCCGATCGAGGACCACTTGAAGCCGACCCGGATCAACGCCGCGATCCGCGAGGGACTGGGCTTCGTCTGGCGCAACCTCGAGACACGTCGCGTGTCGGTGAGGATCCTGGGCGTCGGCGTCACGTCGGTGGCGGTCGTCTCGCTCGTGCCGGTGATCGCCTCGCAGGCACTCGATGCGGGATCGGTCGGCTACGGATTCCTTGCCGGTGCGCTGGGGTTCGGTTCCGTCGCTGGCGTCGTGGTCATGCCGAGGTTGCGCGCACGAGCCAGCACCGAGACCGTGGCGATCGCATCGAGCGTGGTGTGGTCGGTCGGAGTCGTTGCCTTTTCCGTCGCCTCGAGCGTGTGGGTCGGGGTGATCTGTCTTTCCGTCGTCGGTGCATCGCTCATGGCGACCATGAACACCTATTGGTCGCGATATCTCGCCGCGCTCCCGGACTGGCTGCGGGGGAGGGGGACGTCGCTGTCGATGCTCGTCGTGTGGTTCGGCATGTCGCTCGGCTCGTACGCCTGGTCGTACGTGGCATCGGCGACGACGGTGACGACGGCGCTGTTGGCGGTCGCCATCTGCCACGTCGCGTGTGCCCTCGTCGGGCGCGTGTGGTTCGGGTTGCGGGACGAGTCGAACTAGGCGTGCACGGTGAGGCGGCGAACCGCCTCGATCACGAGGTCGTCGACCGTGACGCTGCCCGTGTCGACCGCGCGGGCGAGGTCCACGCGCATCTCTTGTTCCCAGAAATTCTGGAGGTGATAGACGGTCGAGGCGACGGGATCGGCGCTCGGGTCCGCGGCCCACTGGCGGGCGATCTGGTTGGCCATGCGCACGAGTGCGCCAAGTCGGTGCTCGGGGTGGTCGAGTTCCACCGTGGCGGCGCTGCGACCCGGTGAGACCTGTACGGCGGTCACCTTGTATTCGGGGCAGTTGGTCGCCCAGTCGCTGTTCTCGGTCGTGATCACGTTCGCCCCGCTGACGGGGTGGTGGAAGGTGGTGTAGACGACGCCAGGTGCCACGCGTTCGGTGACCTTGGCTCGCAGCACCGTCGCACCGACGCGGCTCGAGATCGTCACCTCTTCACCGTCGCGCACTCCGCGCTCCTCGGCGTCCGACGGGTGGATCTCGAGGACGTCCTCTGGGTGCCAGGCGACGTTCTTCGTGCGTCGCGTCTGGGCGCCCACGTTGTACTGGCTCAAGATGCGGCCGGTGGTGAGCAGGAGCGGGAACTTGCGCGTCGAGCGCTCCTCGGTCGGCACGTACGGCGTCGGGGTGAACTTGCCGAGGCCACGAACGAATCGCTCGCGGTGCATGATCGGCGTCCCGGTCGGGTTCGCCTCGTTGCACGGCCACTGCACGCTGCCGACGCGATCGAGGTGCTCGAAGGAGACGCCGGCGAACGTCGGAGTGAGCTTGGCGATCTCGTCCATGATCTCGCTCGAGGAATTCCAGCGCATCGCAAAGCCCATCGCCTCGGCGAGGTCGCAGACGGCCTGCCACTCGTGCTTGCCGGTCTGCGGACGCATCGCCGGTCGCACGCGGTTGATGCGGCGCTCGGCGTTGGTGAAGGTGCCGTCTTTTTCGAGGAACGAGGTTCCCGGCAGGAACACGTGTGCGAGCTTGGCGGTCTCGTTGATGAAGAGGTCCTGGACGATCACGAGGTCCATCGCGCGCAACGCCGTCTGGACGTGCACGGTGTTCGGATCGGACTGGGCGATGTCCTCGCCCTGGACGAAGATCGCGCGGAACGTGCCGTCGATGGCGGAGTCCAACATGTTGGGGATGCGCAGACCGGGCTCGTCCTGGATGGTCGCGCCCCACATCTGCTGGAACATCTCGCGCGTCGAGTCGTCGCTCACGTGGCGGTATCCGGAGAGCTCGTGCGGGAACGATCCCATGTCGCAGGCGCCCTGCACGTTGTTCTGGCCGCGCAGGGGGTTGACGCCGACGCCGTCGCGACCGAGGTTGCCGGTGGCCATCGCGAGGTTCGCCATGCCCATGACCATCGTCGAGCCTTGGCTGTGCTCGGTGACGCCGAGGCCGTAGTAGATCGCGCCGTTGCCGCCGGTGGCATAGAGGCGGGCTGCCGCGCGGACGGTCGCCGCTGGCACGCCGGTGTGGGCCTCCATCTGCTCGGGGGAGTTCTCCGGGCGGGAGATGAACTCGCGCCAGACGGAGAACTCGACGGGCTCGCACCGCTCGGAGACGAACGCCTCGTTGACGAGACCCTCGGTCACGATGACGTGGGCGAGGGAGTTGATGACCGCCACGTTGGTGCCCGGTCGAAGCTGCAGGAAGTGCTGCGCCTCGACGTGTGGCGTGCGCACGAGGTCGATCTGACGTGGGTCGACGATGATCAGCTTGGCGCCGGCGCGCAGGCGCTTCTTCATGCGCGAGGCGAACACCGGGTGTGCGTCCGTCGGGTTCGCGCCGATCAGCAGGATCACGTCGGCGTACTCGACGCTCTTGAAGTCCTGGGTGCCGGCCGAGGTACCGAAGGCGTTCTTCAGGCCGAATCCGGTGGGCGAGTGGCACACGCGGGCGCAGGTGTCGACGTTGTTGTTGCCGAAGGCTCCGCGAATCATCTTCTGCACCGCGAAGACCTCTTCGTTCGTGCAACGCGACGAGGTGATGCCACCGATCGAGTTCTGGCCGTAGGTGGCCTGGATCTCCTTCAGCTTCTTCGCCGAATAGGCGATCGCCTCTTCCCACGAGACCTTCTTCCACTCGTCGTCGATCGACTCGCGGATCATCGGGGAGAGTTGACGGTCGGGGTGGCTTGCATAACCCCAGGCGAAGCGACCCTTCACGCAACTGTGGCCCTCGTTGGCGCCGCCGGTCTTGGATGGCGTCATGCGCACGACCTGCTCGCCCTGCATCTCGGCGGTGAACGAACATCCGACGCCGCAATAGGCGCACGTGGTCTCGACGCTGCGGCGCGGTTGGCCGAGTTCGATCACCGTGTTCTCGGTCAACGTCGCCGTCGGGCACACCTGCACGCACGCACCGCACGACACGCACGGGGAGTCGAAGAAGTTGCCGTTCGCCCCGGCTGCGACGCGCGAGCCGAATCCGCGACCCTCGATCGTGAGTGCGAAGGTTCCCTGCACCTCCTCGCAGGCGCGCACGCAACGCGAGCACACGATGCACTTGGAGGAGTCGAACGTGAAGTACGGGTTCGAGGTGTCCTTTTCGAGCTTCAGGTGGTTCTCGCCGTCGTAGCCGTAGCGCACCTCGCGCAGTCCGACGGATCCCGCCATGTCCTGAAGTTCGCAGTCACCGTTGGCCGCACACGTCAGGCAGTCGAGCGGGTGGTCGCTGATGTAGAGCTCCATCACGCCGCGGCGCAGGCGCTCGAGCTTCGGCGACTGGGTGGTGACCGACATGCCAGCTGCGACGGGTGTCGTGCACGACGCCGGTGTTCCCTTGCGACCGTCGATTTCGACCAGGCACAAGCGGCACGAGCCGAACGGATCCAACTTCTCGGTTGCGCACAGCTTCGGAACGTCGACTCCGGCGAGTGCGGCGGCGCGCATCACGGAGGTCCCCTCGGGAACCACGACGCTTTGGCCATCGATCGTGACCGTCACCTCGGGCAACTGCGCGTCACGGCTCGAACCGCGCGGGGCGGGGGTTCCGAGGTCGTGGTCAATCAGGGTCATGCGCTCGCTCCGTGGAAGTCTTCGGTGAACAGACTAAGGGCGCTGCGCACCGGCATGGGTGTCAAGCCCCCCATGGCGCACAAGGAGCCATCTGCCATCACCTCGCACAGGTCGCCCAGCACCTCGATGTTGGCCAGGCGGTCCTCGCCACGGCGGATCTTGTCGATGAGCTCGACGCCGCGGGTCGAGCCGATGCGACACGGGGTGCACTTGCCGCAACTCTCGGCCGCACAGAACTCCATTGCGAATCGGGCCTGCTCGGCCATGTCGACGGTGTCGTCGAAGACCACCACGCCACCGTGGCCGATGAGGGCGTCTGCTGCCGCGTATTCCTCGTAGCCCATCGGCACGTCGAACTTCGACGTCGGCAGGTAGGCACCGAGTGGTCCTCCGACCTGTACCGCACGCACCGGTCGACCATTCGCCGTGCCGCCGGCGTAGTCGTTGACGAGCTCACCCAGCGTGACGCCGAAGGCGGTCTCGAAGATTCCGCCGCGGGCAACGTTGCCGGCGATCTGGAAGACCTGCGTGCCGCGACTGCGCCCGACGCCGAGCGCGGCATACGCGGCTGCACCGTCGGCGAGGATCGCGGGCACGGTGCCGAGGCTGATCACGTTGTTGACCACCGTTGGCTTGCCGAACAACCCGACGAGGGCGGGGAGCGGTGGCTTCGCGCGAACGACACCGCGCTTTCCTTCGAGACTCTCGAGCAGCGCCGTCTCTTCGCCGCAGATGTACGCGCCGGCCCCGACACGCACGTGGATGCGGAAGGAAAATCCCGAGCCGCAGACGTCGTCGCCGAGCCAGCCGCGTTGCGTCGCCGAGGTGACGGCTGCGTTCAGTGCTTCGATGGCCTCCGGGTATTCGCTGCGCACGTAGATGTAGCCCTCGGACGCACCGACGGCATATCCCGCGATCGTCATGCCCTCGAGCAACATGAACGGGTCACCCTCCATCAGCATGCGGTCGGCGAACGTGCCGGAGTCACCTTCGTCGGCGTTGCACACGATGTACTTCTGGGCACCTGGAGCGTCGTGAACGGTCTTCCACTTCACGCCCGTGGGGAACGCCGCTCCGCCGCGTCCACGCAGGCCGCTGTCGGTCACTTCCTGGACCACTTCTGCAGGCGTCATGGACAGCGCGCGACGCAGTCCCGCGATGCCGCGGTGCGCCTCATAGTCGTCGGCCGACCGGGGATCGATCACACCGACGCGCTGGTAGGTCACGCGATGCTGGCGCTTCATCCAGTCGAGGTCATCCGTGCGACCGAGGCGAAGTTTGTGCTCACCACCGGTCAGGAGGCCGGACTTCATCAGACCCTTCACGTCCTTGGCGCGCACCGGACCGTAGGCGATGCGACCCTGCGGCGTGTCGACTTCGATCATCGGCTCCAGCCACAACATGCCTCGAGATCCGTTGCGCACGATGCGCACGCCGTCGTAGGAGGCGAGTTCGGCGGCGACCTCGTCGGCCCCAGCCGCTCGAGCCGCCGCGTCGCGTGGCACGTACACCGTCACTCCGGTTCC
This sequence comes from uncultured Acidimicrobium sp., assembly GCA_964465475.1. Lineage (GTDB taxonomy): Bacteria > Actinomycetota > Acidimicrobiia > Acidimicrobiales > Ilumatobacteraceae > UBA3006. Next base: position 23,968 of record CAYXIY010000011.1, read on the forward strand.
GTGGGTCTCGATCGGCGACGGCGGAACCTTCTTGGCGATCGCGTCACCGATGATCGTGGTCACCGACTTCGTCGTCACCTCGCCATGCAGGCGACCATCGACGGCAACTGCCGGACCGGTCGCGCAGTTGCCGAGACAGAAGACCTCCTCGACGACGACGGGCTTGCCGTTCGCATATGACGTCGCCGCCGTCCAGACGTCGCGGCCGCCGCGGGCCTGGCACGCCTCGGCGCGACAGACCTGCACGATCGGGCCGGCGGGCTTCTCGGTGCGGAAGTCCTTGTAGAAGGTGATCACGCCGTGGATCTCGGAGACCGTCTGGTTGAACGCGCTGGCAATCGTCGGGATGAGTCCTCGGTCGATGTAGCCGGCGGCGTGCTGGACGGCGTGCAAGGCGGGCAGCAGGCCCCCTGGCACCGCGGCGTAACGACGCACGAGGGCGTCAAGATCTGCTCGAGTTGGCGTCGTCGTCAAGGCTTCTCATCGTAGGCGAGCAATCGGCACGTTCGCCAAGGTTCACAAGGATTTGGCGGCTTTTTGGGGTCGTCGTCGGGGACTACAGTCGTCTCCGTACAACGTCTGCCGTGAGGTTCCATGAACAGTGAACAAATGAACAAGATGCGCACCGGAAAGGGCTTCATTGCGGCCCTCGACCAGAGCGGTGGGAGCACCCCCAAGGCCCTGCGCCTCTACGGCATCGAGGAGTCCGAATACTCGGGTGACGCACAGATGTTCGACCTGATCCACGCCATGCGCACCCGCATGATCAAGAGCCCCGCGTTCACCGGTGAGAGGGTTCTTGGTGCGATCCTCTTCGAGGGGACGATGGATCGTGACATCGACGGAGTGGGGAGTGCGCAGTTCCTGTGGGCGAACAAGGGCGTCATTCCGTTCCTGAAGGTCGACAAGGGTCTCGCCGACGAGGCCAACGGCGTGCAAGTAATGAAGCCGATGCCAGAGCTCGATTCGTTGCTCGGCCGCGCGGTCGCCAAGGGCATCTTCGGCACCAAGATGCGCAGCGTCATCAAGCTCGCCAACAAGGCCGGCATCGACGCGGTCGTCAAGCAGCAGTTCGAAGTCGGTCGTCAGATCCTCGCGGCAGGGCTCGTGCCGATCATCGAACCCGAGGTCGACATCAACAGCCCAGAGAAGGGTGCCGCGGAGGACTTGTTGAAGGCGGCCATCGCCGCCGAGTTGGCGCAGCAGCCTGCTGACAAGCCCGTCATGTTGAAGTTGACGCTCCCGAACACCGACGACTTCTACCTCGACTTCGTGAAGCACCCGAGCGTGCTGCGTGTCGTCGCGTTGTCGGGTGGATACTCGCGTGAGGATGCAAACGCGAAGTTGTCGCGCAACCACGGGATGATCGCGAGTTTTTCGCGGGCCCTCACCGAAGGATTGTCGGCCAAGCAATCGGAGTCCGAGTTCAACGCGATGCTCGACTCGACCATCGCCGGCATCTACGCCGCATCCATCACCTGACGACGTTTCGCAGTCGCAGTCACGGTGGATCAATGATGACAATCCGTTGACCACCACCAAATCCACTGCCCATTGGGCAACGGGGCTCGCGTCGGCCAAGGGGTGACAGAAGTACCCCACGATCTGTGTGAGACTGAGCACATGAAACCAGTGCTCATTCTTCGAATCACCATCCTCCTCAGCGCCGCGGCGAGCCTCGTGCTCAGCGTCGCACTGTTCTTCGCAAACAACGCGACGGTCGACGACAAACTGAACGGCATCTTCGTCGGCACCTGGGTGCCCTCGATCCTCGCCCTCGGCGGCTTCCTGATCGCCTCCCAGCGCAAGGGCAACTGACGTGAGCCAGAGTGCGCTGTTCGGGTTCGGGTGCGTGATCTTCTTCATCGTCGCAACCGGTGGCTTCTTCTACGCGATGATGTCCGTTCGCGAGGCCGCTGACCGCGATCGCTGATCGCTCGACTCTGGGTGAACCGTAGGTTCCCCGCGGTCAGTCAAGGAGTTTCGCGTCCGACGGCGATCGTCGGGTGAGGGAAGGGATCCACATGGTGTCGTCCAAGATTCGGTTCGGATGGCTGTCGCCAGTCATCGGGAACAAATGGAGCGACCACGAACCGATCGTCGTCTACCAGGAACAGCACATCCTGCCGACTGCGCTCGAGCACTTTGATTCGCTGTGGATTGCGGATCACTTCTACGGTTTCGACGCAAAGACCGATCCCTTCATGGAGGCATGGACCACGCTCACGTGGCTCGCAGCGAAGTTCCCGACGGTAATGCTGTGTCATCACGTGCTTGGTCAGGGCTATCGCAACCCCGCACTGACCGCCAAGATGGCAGCGACGCTGCAAGTTCTGTCGGGCAATCGATTGATCCTCGGAATCGGTGCCGGGTGGCGGGAGGACGAATATCGCGCGTATGGATACGACTTCCCACGCCCCGCGGTTCGTTTCGCCCAGCTCGAGGACCTCGTCCACATTTGTCGCGCCATGTGGACGCAGGACGACCCCACGTATTCGGGGCGCCACTACAGCATCGATGGTGCGGCGGCGCCGCCGCGACCGACGGTCGTTCCTCCGATTTGCATCGGTGCCTACGGCGAGCAGATCGGATTGCCGATGGTGGGGCGCTTGGCCGACATGTGGAATGCCTCGATCCAGGGCAACGAGGAGCGGTGGATCGCCAAGCGTGACATCGTTCGTGCGTCCGCCGAGAAGGCTGGTCGCGACCCGAACGACGTGGAGATCTCGTTGACGGTCGAGCGGGCGTTACCGACGACTGATGCGGAATCCGAGTCGTTCCTCGACGACCTCTCGCGGCTCGCTGGTCTCGGCGTCGGTCACTTCGTTCTCGACTTCGGCCACCCGCGTTCGGTGGAGCCAGTCCTGCGGTTCGTGGAGCAGGTGATGA
>CAYXIY010000012.1:0-26776 GCA_964465475.1 uncultured Acidimicrobium sp.
CGTAGTGGAAGCCGTCCACGAAGCGCTTGCGCATGTTCTCGTGGATCATCGTGTGATGGGTGACGTCATACGACCACTTGTCGAGCTGTGCGGTGGTGGGGAGCTCGCCGTTGAGGAGCAGGTAGGCGACCTCGAGGAAGGTCGAGTGCTCGGCCAGCTGCTCGATCGGGTACCCGCGGTAGCGCAGGATGCCGGCGTCGCCGTCGAGGTAGGTGATCGACGAGGCGCAGGCCGCGGTCGACAGGAACGCCGGGTCGTACATCCGCAGGTTCGGGTCCAACTCGCGCAGTGCGGACGAGGCGAAGACGCCGTCGGTTACCGGAACAGTGACTTTCTTGCCTGTTCGGTCATCGATGATGGTGATTGTGTCAGCCACCGTGATTCCCTTCATGTCTGTGGGAAGCTTCCTCTTCCCGGCCTCAAGTGTAGGGGCGCGGCTTACAGAGGGGTGTTGTCGTGCTTTCGCCGGGCGAGCTTTTCCCGCTTGTCGCGCAACATCGCAAAGGCGCTCGCCACTTCGGTACGGGTGTCGGCAGGGTCGATGACCGCGTCCACGTATCCGCGCTCGGCAGCCACGTAGGGGTTGAGGAGTCGTTCGGCGTAGTCGGCTTCGAACGCGGCACGTTCCTCGGGGGTGGCACGGCGCTGGAGGATGGCGGCGGCCTGGCCCGCTCCCATCACGGCGAGCTCGGCAGTCGGCCACGCGAGACACAAGTCGTTGCCCATCTTCTTCGAATCCATCACGATGTAGGCGCCGCCGTAGCTCTTGCGCAAGATCACACACACTCGGGGCACGCTCGCTCGGGCATAAGCAAAGACGAGTTGGCCGCCGTGGCGGATCATTCCGCGCCACTCGAGGTCCTTGCCCGGGTAGAAGCCGGGGGTGTCGACGAGGGTGAGGATCGGGATGTTGAACGCATCGCAACAGGCGACGAAGCGCGCGGCTTTCTGCGATGCCGGGATGTCGAGCGTGCCCGCGAGCACCATCGGCTGGTTCGCGACGACTCCCACGGTCTCGCCGTCGATCGTGATGAATGCGGTCACGACGTTTGCCGCCCAGCGCTCGCGAATCTCGAGCATCTCGGAGTCGTCCGCTATCTCGCGAATCACCTTGCGCACGTCGTAGCTGCCGGTGGGCGAGTCGGGGATGATCGAGGCGACAGACTCAAGACGCCGCTCGGGTGAGTCGGTCGTTGCGACCATGTGTGCCGTCTCGTCGACGTTGTCGGGGAGATAGGTGAGGAGGTGTTCGAGTGCCTCGCGCGCGGCGTCCACGTCGTCGACGACGAGGCTCGCGACACCGCTCTGTTTGGCGTGTGCGTCCGTGCCGCCGAGTTCGTCGTGGCTGATGGTGACGCCGGTGAACTCGGCGACCATGGTCGGACCCGACACGAAGGCATACGAGTCGCGGGTCATGATCACGAAGTCCGCGAGCCCGATGAGGAGCGCGGGTCCCGACACGGCGGGTCCGGTCACGATCGTGATCGTCGGCACCACACCCGAGCATTCGGCGAGCGCGCGGGCGGCTTGGCCCCAGCCGTGGAGGGCGGCGATGCCACCGAGGATGTCGGCACCCGACGAGGCGATCGACATGACGAGGGGGAGGCGTTGGTTGAGGGCGGTCGCCGCCGCATTGGCGATCACCCCGGAGGCCTCCGCCGAGAGCGCCCCCTTGTGCACGGTCGGGTCGACGTCCACCCACACCACGTTGCGCTCGGCGCTGGAGAGGTATCGCACCTCGCTCGTCGCAGCACCCTTGACCTGGTGTTGGAGCTGCACCCCGGTCGGGGTCGCGGACGTACTCGACACGTCTACAGAGTAGACGCTCAGGACTTCGTGCTGAGCGGGCTGACGCTCGTCGTGATGCCGGGCTGGCGGTCACCGACACGTGCGATCGTCGCGCGCAAGATGTCGAAGGTCGCGCGCGTCGCCTTGTTCGGAACTGGTCGACGGCGGGTGGCCCAACCGACAGCGCGCTTGGGCAACTCGGGGATCGCGACTCGAGTGAACGGACCGACGAGCCAGTCGGGTACCGACGTCGCAGGGACGATCGCCGGGCCGAATCCGTCGAAGGCGAGTGACGCGAGGAGGCGCACGCCGTCGATCTCGGCTTGGGCGGTGAGCGCGACGCGCTGGTTGCCGGCCGCACGATCGATGATCCGGCGCAGGGAGGTGTTGCGCGGTGCAAGCAGGATCGGTTTGGTTGCGAGTTGTGTGAGCGATATGGACTCGAGCTTCGACCATTCGTGATCCTCATGCACGAGCAGGATGAGGTCTTCCGAGAACAACGGCTCGAGTTGCAGCTCTGGGGCGTCGATCGGGAAGTGCACGATCGCGGCGTCCAGTTGGCCGTCGATCAAGCGGGGTACGAGGGTCGAGGTGCTGCCCTCGTGGATCGTGGCGTGGATGCCCGGGTGCTGTTTGGCGAGTGCGCCGAGGAGTCGCGGCATGAGCCAGCGCCCGGTCGTCCCGATGCAACCGATCCGCGTGTCGCCTTCGACGACCGTGTCGTCGGAGTGGATGTCGGCTTCGATGTCCTGCAACTCATGAATGATGCGCCGGCCGCGTTCGACGACGACCGCACCCTGCTCGGTGAGCGTGCCGTTGGTGCGCTCCACCAGTGTCGCGCCGAGTTCCTTTTCCAGCCGGGCGATGTGGGCGGAGACGTTGCTTTGGACCGTGCCGAGTGCGCGGGCCGCGGCCGAGAATGAGCCGTGGTCGGCGATGGCGATCAACGTGGCGAGATGGCGTACTTCCATGACCCGAGAGGGTATCTCACATTTTGATGGGCCCTATCGCGCCCTTCGCCTTGGATGATGGGGCGCTGATGGGCAACACTAGAGACATATCGAGGTGAGACCACCCCCATGGTCCACCCGAGCAGAATCCAGAAGGCGGGTCCCCCATCCGCCGGATTCTCGGTTGAGAGGCCCCGCTTCGAGCGGGGCCTTTCCCATTTAGCCTCAAGTTCGTGACCGCGGCCGCCTTCATCGATCTCGACCGCACCCTCTTGTCTGGCGCGTCGGGGCCGATCATTTCCAAGGCCTTGCGCGACGCGGGCGTCGTCAGTTCGACGGCCTTGCCGGGAGAGGACCTGCTCTATCGCGTCTTCAACGTGTTCGGCGAGAACCTGCCGTCGATGTTGATCGCACGTCAAGGCGTGTCGGTGATGAAGGGCAAGCCCCGACACCTCGTCGTCGCCGCAGCTCACGCAACGATCGACGATCTCATGGGGCTGGTGCGCGCCGCTGCCCGCGAGGTGATCGAGCATCATCGCTCGAACGGTCGAAAGGTCGTCCTTGCGACGACCACGCCACACGACGTGATCGCACCATTCGCCCGTCGCGTCGGCTTCGACGACGTCGTCGCCACACGATTTTCCGTCGATGCATCGGGCGTCTACGACGGCACGCTCGAAGGGCCGTTCACGTGGTCCGCGGGCAAGCTCGAAGCGGTGCGCGCATGGTGCGCGGATCACGGCGTGTCGCTCGAGGAGTCGTACGCCTATTCCGACAGCGTCTATGACGCACCGCTGTTGTCGGCCGTCGGACATCCACGCGTCGTGAATCCCGATGCGCGACTCGCGGCGATGGCGGCCACGCGTCGCTGGCCGGTCGAGAACTTCGACAGACCGGGCGAGCGACCCAAGCCGCCGCTCAATGCGACCGACGTGCAGCGAGTCGGACTGCTCTTTGCCCGACCGGAGCTGTTGCCCTTCGTGCGCTTCGACATTGCAGGCGCCGAGAACGTGCCGAAGTCGGGCCCCGTCATCGTGGTCGCCAACCACCGCTCGTATTTCGATGCGTTTGCGGTCGCGATGTTGGTCGCCAAGACCGGGCGCACCGTGCGCTTCTTGGGCAAGAAGGAAGTCTTCGACGCACCCGTGATCGGCCAACTCGCCTCGCTCCTCGGTGGCATTCGCGTGGACCGCACGTCGGGAAGCGACGAGCCACTCGAGCAGGCGACCGCGGCACTTGCATCGGGCGACATGGTCGCGATCATGCCGCAGGGCACGATCCCGCGCGGACCGGCGTTCTTCGATCCGCAACTGAAGGGCCGCTGGGGTGCCGCGCGCCTCGCACTCGCCACCGGCGCGCAGATCGTTCCCGTCGGACTGTGGGGGACCGAACGCGTGTGGCCGCGCAACTCGCGTCTGCCGAACCTCGCCGCGGTGACGAACCCACCGAGAGTCTCGGTCTCCACGGGCCAGCCGTTCACCCTCGGCGTCAACGAGTCGCCAAGCGACGGCGACCTCGAGGCCGCAACGACGCGCATCATGTCGGAGATCGTCGCGATGCTGCCCGACGAGGCGCGCGTGCCATATGAGCCGACGCCGGAGGAACTCGCGCGGACCTATCCGTCGAGCTACAAGGGTGATCCAACTGCCGAGGCGAACCGTCGCCCCGGCACCGACTGAGTCGTTACTTCGCCGACACCTTTTTGCGCACGATGTTCAGTGCGCTGCCTGCCTTGAACCACTCGACTTGCTCGGGGCTGAACGTGTGCAACGCCTGGAACGACACCTTCGTGCCGTCGGCCTTGTTGATCACGCACTCGACCGGCTTGTCCGGCACGGGCGGGAGGTTCAACACGCTGATCGTGTCGCGCTCGCCGATCGCGTCGTAGGTTGCCGGATCGGCGAAGGTGAGCGGCACGAGGCCCTGCTTCTTCAGGTTCGTCTCGTGGATGCGGGCGAAGCTGCGGGCGAAGATCACGACGCCGCCGCGGAAGCGCGGCTCCATCGCGGCGTGTTCGCGTGACGAGCCTTCGCCATAGTTCTGGTCGCCGATCGCACACCAGCGGATGTTCGACTGCGAGTAGCGCTTGGCGATCTCCGGATACTTGCGGGTCGCGCCGTCGGTCGAGTCGTAGCCCTCGCCGACTGCGTCGGTGAAGGCATTGACCGCACCTTCGAAGAGGTTGCCCGAGATGTTCTCCAGGTGTCCGCGATAGACGAGCCACTTGCCGGCCGCGGAGATGTGGTCGGTGGTGCACTTGCCCTTGGCCTTCATCAGGATCGGCAACTCGAGGTAGTCCTTGCCGTCCCAGGCCGAGAACGGCTCGAGCAACTGGAGACGATCGCTCGTCGGACTGACGACGACGGAGATCTTCGAGCCATCCGACGGCGGGGCGATGAACGTGTCGTTGCCTGCGTCGTATCCCTTCTTCGGCAGCACTTCACCGACGGGGGCCTCCAAGGTCACCTGCGATCCATCGGGTGCCGTGATCGAGTCGGTGGTCGGATCGAAGTCGAGTCGTCCGGCGAGTGCGAGGGCGATCACCGTGTCGGGGCTCGTGACGAACGACAGGGTGTTGGCCGAGCCGTCGTTGCGCTTCGGGAAGTTGCGGTTGAACGAATTGACGATCGTGTTCGGCTTGGAGGTGACGTCCTTCGAACGTTCCCACTGGCCGATGCACGGTCCGCAGGCATTCGCGAGCACGGTCGCGCCGATGGCCTCGAGGTCCGCAAGCAGTCCGTCACGTTCGATCGTCGCGCGAATCTGTTCCGAGCCCGGCGTGATCAACAGCTCGACCTTGGCCTTCAAGCCCTTGGCCTTGGCCTGGCGGGCGACGGATGCCGCGCGCGTGATGTCTTCGTACGAGGAGTTGGTGCAGCTGCCGATGAGCGCGGACGAGATCTCGACGGGCCAGTTGTTGAGCTGCGCGGCCGATCCGATCGCCGAGCCGACCTTGTGTGCGCGATCGGGGGAGTGCGGTCCGTTGATCAGTGGCTTGAGCGTCGACAAGTCGATCTCGATCACCTTGTCGTAGAGCGCGCCATCGTCTGGTCGGAGATGTTCCTTGACCGCGTCGGCGGCCTTGGCGATGTCGGCGCGTGACGTGGCGCGCAAATAGTCGGCCATCTTGTCGTCGTAGGGAAACACCGAGCAGGTCGCGCCGATCTCGGCACCCATGTTGCAGATCGTCGCCTTGCCGGTCGCCGAGATGGTGTCGGCCCCGGGACCGAAGTACTCGACGATCGCACCCGTGCCGCCTTCGACGGTGAGCACGCGTGCGACTTCCAAGATCACGTCCTTCGGACTCGACCATCCCGACAGCGTGCCGGTGAGCTTCACGCCGATGACCTTCGGCCAGCGCACGTTGAACGGAAATCCCGTCATCACGTCGACGGCGTCCGCGCCACCGACGCCGATGGCGACCATGCCGAGGCCGCCCGCGTTCGGGGTGTGGCTGTCGGTGCCGATCATCATGCCGCCGGGGAACGCGTAGTGCTCGAGGACGACCTGGTGGATGATGCCGCTACCGGGACCCCAAAAGCCGATGCCGTACTTCGCCGAGACGCTCTGCAGGAAGTCGTAGACCTCCTTGTTCACGTCGACGGCGACGTTCATGTCGGCGCGCGCGCCGACCTTGGCGAGGATCAGGTGGTCGCAGTGCACGGTGGAGGGAACCGCGGTCGTCGGCAGACCCGCGGTCATGAACTGGAGCAGTGCCATCTGTGCGGTGGCGTCCTGCATCGCAACGCGATCGGGGGCGAAGTCGGCGTAGCTGCGTCCGCGCTCCATGTCCTGGTTGGCGGGATCGGAGAGGTGGTTGACGAGGATCTTTTCGGTCAGCGTGAGCGGGCGACCGAGGCGGCGGCGTCCGAGGGCGACGGAATCGGCGAGACGTGAGTAGACGCCGTTGACGAGTTCGATCGGGGTTCCTGCGCTGACGGCCATGGGGGCTCCTCTATATATGGGCTTGCGTTGTCCGAGATTGTATACAAGTATAGTACAAGTGCGCAGCATCAGGTATCACGCCATCGCCCAGACCATCAGGTCGCGGATCGTCGAGGGTGACTTCGCCAGTGGGCGCCTGTTGCCGAGTGAGTCGGAATTGTCGAGTGAGTTCGAGGTCAGTCGCGTCACCATCCGACGCGCTCTCGAGGTGTTGCGCGACGAGGGACTGATCGCGGCGCGCCAGGGGTTCGGTTGGTTCGTGACGGGGGATCCCGTCAGCCAGCCGCTCGGTCGACTGGGCACGATCGAGGAGCAACTCGTCCAACGCGGCGTACGCAGCGAACGACGCATCGTGGACTTTGCCTTCGAGCCCGCGACTGCACGCATCGCCAAGATCCTCGATTGCGAGCAGGTGTTGCGCGTGAAGCGCGTGAACATGGCCGACGACGAACCCTTCGCCGTCGTCACCGTGTGGTGTCCGTATGAGCTCGGCAAGAAGTTGTCGCGCGCCCAGGTCGAGTCGACGTCGTTCTACAACCTGATCGATCGCGAGCTCGGTGGCGCGACCCAGACGATCGGTGCGGACCTCGCGACCGCCGAGGAGGCGCGGCTCCTCGAGATTCCCGCCGGGTCCCCTGTGCTCAGTTGTGATCGCGTGACGACCGACGTCAACGCCCGCGCCGTGCTCGTGTCGCACCACGTGTTCCCGGCGATGCGCACGAACTTCGTCGTCGACCTGCCGTCGGCTCCGGCGTCGATCGCGCCGACGGGCCTGCGTCTCGTCGACTGAGTCGCTCACGGACGAGGCTCGCGTCGTCGGACCATCTCCACGGCCTTGGTGCCGTGTGCCCTGCGGTTGCCGCAGACCGGTGCGGCGCTGAGGCGGACGTGGACGATGATGCGTTCGACGCAGTGCGGACATTCCCACACCTGTGAACGCACGATTCGGGTACGACGTGACATGCAGACCTCCTGGACTCTCGTGTCGTCGGGGCAGCACTGTAAGCAGGGGTGTAGCGACGATTGCAACGACCAGGTCGGCTTGGTCCCTCCTACGGAGGGACCAAAAAAATTTCTGGGAGGGTGGTTTCAGCGACCCTCGCGGGCTCGACTGACTACCAGGAGTTCCAGTGCATCACCTGCGACAGTGGCAGGCGATCGGCGGGCTTGAACTCGGTGCCCTTGGTGTAGGCGATCGGGAACATGCCGCCCTGGGTGACCTTGGCATAGGGAATGCCGAGCAACTCGGCTGCCTTCTTCTCGCCGTCGTTCATCAGGTGGATCGTCGTCCATGCCGAGCCGATGCCGCGGTTGCGCAGCGCGAGCATGAAGCTCCATACGGCCGGAAGCAACGAGCCCCACGCGCCGGCACCCATGGCGACGTCGATGTTTTCGAGTCGGCCCTCGATGCACGGGATCATGAGATACGGCGCGCGCTCGAAGTTCTCGGAGAGGAACGTCGCCGAGTCGCGCACGCGGCCCATCTGTTCGTCTCGCTTGTCGCCGGTGGGTCGACCGGGAAGGTTCGAGTAGATGTTCCAGTTCTCGCGGTAGATGTCGGCAAGTGCCTTCTTCTTTGCCGCGTCCTCGACGACGACGAAGTGCCAGCCCTGGCGGTTGCCACCGGTCGGGGCCTGGAGGGCGATCTGTAGGCACTCTTCGACGATCGAGCGCTCGACGGGCTTGTCGAAGTCCAATCGCTTGCGCACGCTGCGGGTGGTGAGAAGGACGTCGTCTGCGGAGAGGTTCAGTTGCATACCTCACAGTGTGTCATGCCACCATGGTGGGACACCATCCAGACGGAGCCGAACGATGAACATTCCCGGAGTGACCGAAGATCGAGTCGTCATGAGCGTGTCGGACGGGATCGCCGACATCCGCATGAACCGCGCCGACAAGCGCAACGCGCTCGACAACGCGATGTTCACCTCGCTCGCCGCCGCCGGCGACTACGTCAAGCAGCTCGACGACGTGCGCGCCGTCGTGCTCTCCGGCGAGGGAGCCTCGTTTTGCGCAGGACTCGACTTCGGGTCGTTCCAGGCGATGGCGGGTGGGGGATCGTCGTCGGGTTCGATGAACGCAGGTTCGATGGCCGACGGCCGCATCACGCACCTCGCCCAGCAGGTGTGCTGGGTGTGGCAGGAGGTTCCCGTGCCGGTGATCGCCGCGGTGCACGGACACGCACTCGGCGGTGGCATGCAGATCGCCCTCGGAACCGACATCCGCATCGTGCACCCCGACGCGCAGCTCTCGGTGCGCGAAGTGCACTGGGGTCTCATCCCCGACATGACCGGCACGCTCATCTTGTCGCGACTCGTTCGACCGGACGTGGCGAAGGAACTCGTGTTCACCGCCAAGGTGATCTCGGGCAAGGAGGGCCACGACGTCGGCCTCGCCAGCCACCTGTCGTCCGATCCGCACGCCGATGCGATGACCCTCGCCCGTGAGATCGCCTCCAAGAGCCCGGACGCAGTTCGCGGGGCCAAGCGACTCCTCAATCGGCTCGTCAACGACGGCGCGGCCGGCCAGTTCGCCGCCGAGCGCGAGACCATCGGTCAGCTGATCGGGTCTGCGAACCAGGTCGAGGCCGTCATGTCGCACTTCGAGAAGCGCCCGGCGAGCTTCACCTCGAGCGGGTTGTTCCGCTGAGGCGTCGCTAGCCTGTAGTCATCGGGCCAACGTCGTCCCGGGTTCGCGAGAACACTCGCGGATCACACTCTCTTCGAGGACGACGATGCATTCACACGTGCCGCCCGCGCGCGGTCTCTACGACCCACGATTCGAACACGACGCCTGTGGCGTCTCGTTCGTCGTCGACATCAAGGGTCGCGCGAGCCACGACATCGTCTCGAGCGCACTCGGTGCGCTCTGCAGCATGGAGCACCGCGGGGCGACCGGCGCAGAGCCAGACACGGGCGACGGAGCCGGCGTGCTCATCCAGGTTCCCGATGAGTTCCTGCGCGCCGTCTCCGGCGTCACGCTTCCGCCACTCGGTGCGTATGCAGTAGGGCTCGCATTTCTGCCCGCCGACCCGGGAAGTTGCGAGAAGGCCGTCGATGCGATCGAGCGGATCGTGTCGGAGGAGGGACTGCGCGTCATCGGATGGAGGGATGTGCCGGTCGATCCGTCGTGTCTCGGGGCGAGCGCACGCCGCGTGATGCCGACGTTTCGCCATCTCTTCGTCGACGATCCTGCTGGCGCGCGCGGCATCGACCTCGATCGCAAGCTGTTCGTCGCGCGCAAGCGGATCGAGCACGAACTGCCGAGCGACGAACAGACGTACTTTCCATCGCTGTCGTCACGCACGCTGATCTACAAGGGAATGCTCACGACGCCGCAGCTCGGGATGTTCTTTGTCGATCTTGCCGACGAGCGCATCGTGTCCGCACTTGCCCTCGTGCACAGTCGCTTCAGCACCAACACCTTCCCGTCGTGGCCGCTTGCGCACCCATACCGCTACATCGCCCACAACGGCGAGATCAACACGGTGCAGGGCAACCGCAACTGGATGCGCACGCGCGAGTCGATGCTGGCGAGCAACCTGCTTCCGGGTCTCGAGCGGGCGTTTCCGATCTGCGCAAGCGGGGGGAGCGACTCGGCGAGCTTCGACGAGGTGCTCGAGTTGCTGCACCTCGGTGGTCGCAGCCTGCCGCACGCGATCTTGATGATGATTCCCGAGGCCTGGGAGAACAACCCGACGATGGATCCCGCCAAGCGCGCGTTCTATCGCTACCACGCCTCGCTGATGGAGCCGTGGGACGGACCGGCGAGCGTGTGCTTCACCGACGGAACCGTGATCGGTGCCGTGCTCGACCGCAATGGGTTGCGACCGAGTCGCTACTGGATCACCGACGACGACGTCGTGATCGCCGCGAGCGAAGTCGGCGTCGTGTCGATCGATCCCGCCAAGGTCGTGCGCAAGGGTCGTCTGCAGCCGGGCAAGATGCTGCTCATCGACACCGCGCAGGGTCGGATCATCGACGACGAGGAGATCAAGTCCACGCTTGCGGCCGCCGCGCCGTATCAGCAATGGTTGGACGAGGGCCAAGTGAGTTTGGCGAACCTGCCCGCGCGCGAACACGTCGTGTTCAGCCGCGGCAGCGTGCTGCGACGCCAGCAGGTGTTCGGCTACACCCACGAGGAGCTGAAAGTAATCCTCGCGCCGATGGCGCAGTCGGGTGCCGAACCCCTCGGTTCGATGGGCACCGACACGCCGATCGCGGTGCTGAGCGCACGCCCGCGATTGCTCTTCGACTACTTCCAACAGCTCTTCGCCCAGGTCACCAACCCGCCACTCGATGCGATCCGCGAGGAGGTCGTGACGTCCGTCGGCACCTCGGTCGGCCCGGAGGGAAACCTGCTCGAGGCGACGAAGGAGTCCTGTCGCCAGCTCACGTTGCCGTTCCCGATCATCGACAACGACGAACTCGCCAAGATCATCCACATCGACGACGACGCGACCTTCGGTCACTTGAAGAGCGTCGTGGTTCCCGTGCTGTATCGCGTCGCCGACGGCGCGGTCGGGATGCGCAGTGCCATTGAGGGCATTCGCGCCGAGGTGAGCGCAGCGATCGGGTCTGGCGCACGCATCATCGTGCTGTCGGACCGCAACTCCGACGAGGTCTTCGCACCGATCCCGAGCCTGCTCGCCACGAGCGCGGTGCACCACCACCTGATCCGTGAGAAGTTGCGCACGCACGTCGGGCTCATCGTCGAGTGCGGCGACGCGCGCGAGGTGCACCACATGGCGCTCCTCATCGGATACGGCGCGGGTGCGGTGAATCCGTACCTCGCCTTCGAGTCGATCGAGGACATGATCGCGGCCAACGGCGGGGTCGGCATGCACCAGCTCGGCGGCATGGATCCGCACAAGGCCGTGCACAACTACATCAAGGCCGCAGGCAAGGGCGTGTTGAAGGTGATGTCGAAGATGGGCGTGTCGACGGTGGCCTCCTACACCGGCGCGCAGATCTTCGAGGCCATCGGTCTCGGTCGCGAGCTCGTGGATGAGTACTTCACGGGCACGGTGTCGCGACTGGACGGCATCGGCCTCGACGAGCTCGCTGCCGAGGTCGCCGCGCGTCATGCGATCGCTCACCCGGAGCGGCCCGACCAACGCACGCACCGCAAGTTGGAACTCGGTGGCGAATACCAGTGGCGACGCGAGGGAGAGCACCACCTGTTCAATCCCGAGACGGTGTTTCGTCTGCAGCACGCCACGCGTGCGGGTCGCTACGACATCTTCAAGCAGTACACCGCGGCCGTCGACGACCAGTCGCGCGTGCTGTCCACCTTGCGCGGGCTCTTCGAGTTCTCCTCGGATCGCACGCCGGTGCCGATCGATGAGGTGGAGCCGGTCTCCTCGATCGTGAAGCGGTTCTCCACCGGTGCGATGAGCTACGGCTCGATCAGCGCCGAGGCCCACGAGACGTTGGCGATCGCGATGAACCGCATCGGCGCCAAGAGCAACACGGGCGAGGGCGGCGAAGACCCCGAGCGCTACGTGCCGATGGCAAACGGCGACTCGAAGCGTTCGGCGATCAAGCAGGTGGCCTCCGGTCGATTCGGAGTGACGAGTGAGTACCTCGTGAACGCCGACGACCTGCAGATCAAGATGGCCCAGGGGGCAAAGCCGGGCGAAGGCGGACAGTTGCCGGGCCACAAGGTGTATCCGTGGGTCGCCAAGACCCGTCACTCGACGCCGGGCGTCGGTCTCATCAGCCCGCCGCCGCACCACGACATCTATTCGATCGAGGACTTGAAGCAGCTCATCCACGACCTCAAGAATTCGAACCCTGCCGCGCGCGTGCACGTGAAGCTCGTCGCCCAGGTCGGCGTCGGCACGGTCGCCGCCGGCGTGAGCAAGGCGAAGGCCGACGTCGTGCTCATCTCGGGCCACGACGGCGGAACAGGGGCGTCGCCGCTCACGTCGTTGAAGCACGCGGGTGCGCCGTGGGAACTTGGTCTCGCCGAGGCACAGCAGACGTTGCTCATGAACGGACTGCGCGATCGCATCGTCGTGCAGGCCGACGGACAGATGAAGACCGGGCGCGACGTCGTGATCGCCGCTTTGCTCGGGGCAGAGGAGTTCGGGTTCGCCACCGCGCCGCTCGTGGTGAGCGGGTGCGTGATGATGCGGGTGTGCCACCTCGACACGTGCCCCGTCGGCATCGCCACGCAGAACCCCGAGCTGCGCAAGCGCTTCTCGGGCAAGCCCGAGTTCGTCATCAACTTCATGGAATACGTCGCACAAGAAGTGCGCGAATACCTCGCCCAGCTCGGCTTTCGCAGCATCGCCGAAGCGGTCGGCCACGTCGAGGCCCTCGACGTGCGTCGCGCGGTCGACCACTGGAAGGCGGCTGGTCTCGACATCGCCCCGATCCTCATGGCGCCGAGCAATCCGTATCACCAGACGATGCACCAGTCGGTCGCCCAAGACCACGGGCTCGCCGACGCGCTGGATGCGACGATGATCGCCGAGTGCGCAGGTGCGATCGAGCGCGGTGAGTCAATTGAGCGCACCTATCGCATCGGCAACGTGAACCGCACCGTCGGCACGATGCTCGGAAGCCGCGTGACGGCACGGTGGGGCGGTGCGGGTCTCCCGGAGGACACCGTGCGCCTCACCTTCACCGGTTCTGCGGGGCAAAGCTTCGGTGCGTTCGTGCCGAAGGGCGTGACGATGCGTCTCGTCGGAGACACCAACGACTACCTCGGCAAGGGCCTGTCGGGAGGTCGACTCGTCGTGCGGCCCGACGAGCGCGCACGGTTCGCACCGGAGGACAACGTGATCGCGGGCAACGTCGTCGGCTACGGCGCGACGAGCGGCGAGATCTTCGTCAACGGCATCGTCGGTGAGCGGTTCTGCGTGCGCAACTCGGGTGCGACCGCCGTCGTCGAGGGCGTCGGCGACCACGGATGCGAATACATGACGGGCGGGGTGGCGGTCGTGCTCGGTGCGACGGGACGCAACTTTGCTGCCGGCATGTCGGGTGGCGTCGCCTTCGTGTACGACGTCGACGGCTCGTTCGCCTCGCGCGTGAATGTTGACATGGTGGACGTCATCGAGCCGAGCGCACTCGATCGCGAACTCCTCCGCGGAATCGTCGAGCGTCATGCACACGAGACCGGGTCTCCGCTCGCTCGTCGTTTGCTCGCCGACTGGGACTCGACCATGGCGCGCATGCGCAAGGTGATGCCGCGCGACTATGCGCGCGTGCTTGCGGTCCTCGACGACGCCAAGGCCCAGGGTCTGAGCGAGGACGAAACGGCGCACAAGGTGATGGAGTCGGTCCGTGGGTGAGCCGACCGGATTCCTGCGCTGGTCGCGCACGACGCCGAAGCGTCGACCGATCCCCGTGCGCGTCGCCGACTGGCGCGAGGTCTACGAGCCGTTCGACTCGGGCGAACTTTCGCACCAAGCGGGCCGTTGCATGGACTGCGGCATCCCGTTCTGCAACAACGGCTGTCCACTCGGCAACCTGATTCCCGACTGGAACGACCTCGTCTATCGCGGGCATTGGCGCGAGGCGATCGACCGCTTGCACGCGACGAACAACTTCCCCGAATTCACCGGGCGACTGTGTCCCGCACCCTGCGAGAGCGCGTGCGTGCTCGGCATCAACGCCGATCCGGTGACGATCAAGCAGGTCGAAGTCGAGATCATCGATCGTGCATGGAGCGAAGGCTGGGTGACCCCGCAGGTGCCGTCGGTGCGCACCGGCAAGCGCATCGCCGTCGTCGGTTCGGGTCCTGCAGGTCTGGCGGCTGCGCAGCAACTGACGCGAGCCGGCCACGACGTCGTCGTGCTCGAACGCGCAGATCGCATCGGTGGTCTCTTGCGATACGGGATCCCAGAATTCAAGATGGAAAAGCGACACCTCGATCGCCGCATCGACCAGATGCGCGCAGAGGGGACCGAGTTCCGCACGTCGGCACAGGTCGGCGTCGACGTGGATGCCGAGGTGTTGCTCGCCTCGCACGATGCGGTCGTGCTCGCCTGCGGCGCGACGGCCTGGCGCGACCTGCCGATCGAGGGACGCAACCTGCGTGGCATCCATCAAGCGATGGAGTACCTGCCACAGGCCAACCGCGTGCAGGAAGGTGACGGCGTCGACGACCAGATCTCGGCGGCCGGCAAGCACGTCGTGATCATCGGAGGTGGTGACACGGGCGCCGACTGTCTCGGGACCGCACATCGCCAAGGCGCGGCATCGGTGACGCAACTCGAGATCATGCCGCGGCCGCCGGAGGTGCGCGGTGAAGGCAACCCGTGGCCGCAGTGGAGCCTCGTGTATCGAACCTCGTCCGCGCACGAGGAAGGTGGCGAGCGACTGTTCAGCGTGAACACCGAACGCTTCATCGACGACGGCAACGGCAACGTCGCCGGACTCGTGCTGAACGAGGTGCGCTTCGTCAACGGCGCCTTCGAGGTCGTGCCGGACACGGCACAGACGCTGCGCGCCGACCTCGTGTTCCTCGCCCTCGGCTTCGTCGGACCGGAGAAGGGATCCTGGCTCGACCAGCTCGGTGTCGCGCTCGACGCG
The DNA here is from genome assembly GCA_964465475.1 of uncultured Acidimicrobium sp. GTDB lineage: Bacteria > Actinomycetota > Acidimicrobiia > Acidimicrobiales > Ilumatobacteraceae > UBA3006. The sequence continues at coordinate 15,230 of CAYXIY010000012.1, forward strand.
CGCGGCAACGTCGCGCGCACGGACTCCTACGCGACGAACGTGCCCGGACTCTTCGTCGCCGGTGACATGGGTCGCGGCCAGAGCCTCATCGTGTGGGCGATCGCCGAGGGTCGCTCGTGTGCATCGGCGGTGGATTCATACGTGATGGGGCAGTCGTCACTGCCGTCGCCCATCGTCGCCTCGGCGCGCCCGTTGGCCTGACCCGAAACGACGCATCGCCTACTCTTGGGTGCGATGAAAGCCCCCACCAAAGCGTTCGTGCATGCGCTCGGCATCCTCGTTGCCGTGAGCGTGGTCGCGGCCTGCAGCGCGGACGTCTCGGGATCCGCGACCACCGTCGTGCAGCTCGGGCCGACCAACTTCGTGACCATTCCGCCGGTGCAGACGACGCTCGTGCCGACGACGACCACGCTGCCGATCGGCGCGGTCGGGGTGGAGCAGAACTACACGGTGCGCCAGGGTGACTCGCCGAGCCTCGTCGCCCAGCTCTTCGGCATCACGATGAGCGAATTGCTGGCCTACAACGGCCTCGTCGCCTCCGCTCAGTTTCCGTATCCGGGATCGGTGTTGCGCATCCCGCCGACGGCGATGGTGCTCAACCCGGAGATCGTCGTCGCCCCGAACGTCTCGGCCGCACCGAGCGCGCCAGGATGCGATCCACGACCCGCCGGCACGTATCAGGTCGCCGCGGGCGACTCGATCTTTGCGATCCGTCGCAAGTTCTGCGTGTCGCTCGCATCGCTTCTGTCGGCGAACGGGTGGAACTCGTCCAATGCGAGCATCAATCCGGGTCAGATCATCAACATCCCCGCGTCGGGGTCCTGACTACTAGCGCGACGTGTTGCGTCGGCGTCGAGCGTGTCGCTCGAGTGCCAGCTCGATCAACTCATCCAGCAGGCGCGAGTAGGAGAGGCCACTTGCCTGCCACAGCTTCGGATACATCGAGATCGGAGTGAAGCCAGGGATCGTGTTGATCTCGTTGCACAAGAATCCGCGCCCGTTCTCTTCGTAGAAGAAGTCCACGCGCGCCATGCCCTCTGCGCGCAACGTATGGAACACGACGAGGGCGAGCTGTTGCACGGCCGTCGTCTCTGAGGGATCGAGTCGGGCGGGCACGATCAACTGTGCGCCGTCGCCGAGGTACTTGTCCTCGTAGTCGTAGAACTCGCGGCTCGGCACGATCTCGCCCGGCACCGAGGCCTTGGCCGTCACGTTGCCGAGCACCGCGACCTCGATCTCGCGACCGGTCACGGCTTCTTCGAACACCACCCACTCGTCGTAGGTGAGCGCGGCGTCGACCGCGCGACGAAGGTCGCTTGCGTCCTTCACCTTCGAGATGCCGACGGACGAGCCCATGTTGGCCGGCTTGACGAAGAGCGGATAGCCGAGGTCGTCGGCGATCGTGCGCAGGGCCGCGTCGCTCACGTTCGACTCGCGCAGTGTGTGGAACTTGGGTTGCTGGATGCCGTTGGCGGCGAGCACCTGCTTGGCGACTCCCTTGTCCATCGACACCGCGCTGCCGAGCACGCCAGTGCCGACGTAGGGAATGTTGGCGAGCTCGAGCACGCCTTGCACCGTGCCGTCCTCGCCGAGTGGTCCGTGGAGGAGCGGGAACACGACCGTGCGTTCCTCGCTTCGCACCTGGGCGACGATCGGGGTGATCGACGTCGGCTCGCCGATCGCCTCGAGGCGGTCGGGCACGTGACTCGGACCCTTGGCGAGCGCGGCCATCGCGTCCGTGGCGAGCATCCATGCACCGGTGCGCGTGATGCCGACGGCGGTCACTCGATACTTGTCCGCGTCCAGTGCTCGCAGCACGTGCGCGGCGGTCACGCAACTGACGTCGTGTTCCGCGGATTCTCCGCCGAACAACACGATGACGTGCGTGCGCGAGGGCGCTTGGGTCATTGCAAACACGGTACTCGCTAGTGTCGTGGCATGCGCTTCATGGCCGCGGACGTGGCGAACGCAACGCGCGGTGCGCTCTCCGGCCAGAACGCCCACCTCGACGGCGTCAGCTTCGACTCCCGCACGCTGCGACCGGGACAGTTGTTCGTGCCGATCGTCGCCGAGCGCGACGGACACGACTTCATCGACGACGCGATCGCTCGTGGAGCAGGCGCATACCTCACGCAGCGCGCACCGCAGGGTCGTCGCACGGCGATCACCGTGCCCGACACCTTGGTCGCACTGATCGACCTCGCGCGATGGGGCCGCGATCGACTCGAGTCGACGACGAAGGGTCGAGTGGTCGGCATCACCGGTTCGGTCGGCAAGACCTCGACGAAGGACTTTGCGCGCGCCGCTCTCGCCGGATCGTTGCGCACCGCGGCGAGCGACAAGTCGTTCAACAACGACCAGGGGCTTCCGGTCACGATCCTGAACGCACCGGACGACACCGAGGCGCTCGTCGTCGAGATGGGGATGCGCGGCTTCGGTGAGATCGCCCGGTTGTGTTCGATCGCCCGACCGAACGTCGGCGTCGTCACCGCGGTCGCCGAGGCGCACACCGAGCGCGTCGGCGGGCTCGAAGGAGTGGCCAAGGCCAAGGGCGAGATGATCGAGGCACTGTCCGCCGACGGCACGGCGATCCTGAACCTCGACGACGAGCGTGTCGCCGCGATGCGACGCCTGACGAGCGCACGCATCCTGAGCTACGGATTTTCCGCCTCGGCCGACGTGAGTTGCGCGGACCGCGTCGTCGGGGATGACGGGCGGGTGTCGATGAGCGTGGTGACGCCGTGGGGTTCGACGAAGGTGCAGGTGCCCGTGCCGGGGTTGCACATGGCGCACAACGTGCTCGCCGCAATCGCCATCGCCGGCGTGTGCGGGGTCGACGTCGGCGCCGCTGCGACCGGGATCGAGTCGGCGAGCGTGTCGCCGATGCGCATGGAGTCCCTCGTCACGGCGACCGGTGCACGGATCCTGTCCGACTGTTACAACGCGAACCCCGCCTCGATGCGCGCGGCGCTCGAGACGCTCGCTGCGCTCCCGGCGACGCGTCGCGTGGCCGTGCTCGGGCTGATGGCAGAGCTCGCCGACGCACCGCGCGAGCATGCGGCGATCGCCGAGTTCGCTCGATCACGTGGCGTGGAGATCATCGCCGTCTCCACGGAGGCCTACGGCGTCGCCCCGGTCTCCATCGAGGAAGCGGCCGAAGCGTTGAACTCACTCGGCGGAGACGGTGTCGGGCTCGTCAAGGGCTCGCGCGTCGCGGCCCTCGAGCGCGTCGTGTCAGCGCTTCGTCGCGCCTGACGTCTTTCGCTCGAGAGCGTGGATGTTGCACCACCAGGCGAGCAGGAGCGCCCATGCGGCCCCGAAGACGAGTAGCCATCGCGCGCCGTAGCGGTCGATGACGGGACCGAAGAGCAGGTTGCCGAGCGGCACGGTGCCGCCGAAGGACATGAACCACAGTGCAGAGACGCGACCGCGGTTCTCGGGCTCGAGTCGTCGTTGGAACTCGGTGCTCATCGCGGTCGTCGTGAAGAAGTAGAAGAAGCCGAGGACGAAGCCGATGATGAAGGCCGGCAGCGGACTGCGGGCGAGGGCGAAGCAGGTGAGTGCAGCGGCGAAGCCGACGAAGCCGACCTGGATCATTCGCGCACGATCACGATGGGCGAACGTGGTGCCGATCGACAGTCCGCCGAGCGCCGCGCCGAGTCCCCACACCGCATACAACCACTTGTACGTCGCTCCGGATTCGTCGATGCCAAAGGTCAGTCGTGCGACGGCGGGGAAGAGACCGACGTAGGGCAGTGACAGCAGCGAGAACGTGGCGAGCGTCAGTAGGAGTCGAGAGATGATCGGTCGCTCGCGGGCGATCGACAGGCCGCGGGTGAAGCGTCGCCAGCCGGTCGTCGAGTCGCGAACGAAGGCGGGGACGTGGACGTTGAGCAGGGCGACGATGACGAAGAGATACGTCGCGGCGTTGAGGTAGAAAAAGTGCGCGGCGGTGAGGCCGAACTGGGAGAGCACGGCGACGATGATCGGGCCGACGACGCGCGAGCCGTTGATCACCGTCGACCCGAGGGCGAGCGCTCCGGGAAGATCCTCCGGCTTGACGAGCGACGGCACCATCGCCGACCAGGCGGGGGCGTTCAGCGCGTTGCCGACGCCGACGCCGAGCGCGGCCGCGAACAACCACCAGAAGCTCGCATCGGCGAGCGCGAGGGTGGCGAGCAGGGCGGAGAACGTGAGCTGCACCACCTGCATGGAGATGAGGTATCGCTTGCGTTCGAAGCGGTCGGCGAAGACGCCGGCGGGAATCGAGAGGAAGAGCAGCGGCCCAAGCTGGGCGAAGATCAGGGTGGCGACGTAGGACGCCTTGCCGGTCTGGGTGTAGACGAATGCGGGCAGCACCACGTTCTGCATCCAGGTTCCGACGTTGGAAGCGAACGAACCGATCCACACGAGGCGAAAGTCGCGCGAGGCGAGCGCCGAGCGTGCCGTGCCGGGGCGGTGTCGCACTTCGTCGAAGTCGGTGGGGGTAATCTCTGACATGTGGAGCCAACTCACGCTACAACGACGCCCCTTGCCGGAACGGACGCAAGCGGACCCACGTGCGTCACACCGCGGTATGCGATCTTCAGCGAATGCCCACACTGCGGGTCGGCACTCTATGCCGAGCACGCACACTTTCGTTGCGCGACGTGCGGTTGGCGCGACTCCTGCTGCGACTGACTAGCTGAGCGCGACCAGCGGGTCGACGAAGTCCTTGTTGAGGTCGCGTGCCACGATCTCGTTGCACACGTGTCCACGTGCGGTGTTCACGCCGAGTTTCATCGCCTGTGACTTCTCGGCTGCGCCCCTCGCCCCGAGCGTGGCGAGCTCGAGTTGGTAGGGAAGCGTCGCGTTGGTGAGCGCATAGGTGCTCGTGTTGGGGACTGCGCCGGGCATGTTGCCGACTGCGTAGTGCACGACGTCGTGGGTGAGGTAGATCGGATCGGTGTGGCTCGTCTCGCGCGTCGTGGCGATGCAGCCGCCCTGGTCGACGGCCACGTCGACGATGACCGCGCCCTTCTTCATCGAGCGCACCATCTCCTCGGTGACGACGACGGGGGCCTTCGCTCCGGCGACGAGCACCGCGCCGACGACGAGGTCGGCGTCGGCGACCGCACGTTCGATCGAGCCGCGGTTGGAGGCGATCGTCGTGGTCTTGCCGACGGCGATCTGCTCGAGGTGGCGCAGCCTGTCGAGGTTGCGGTCCATGATCGTGACGTTGGCGAGCATGCCCGCTGCGATCCAGGCGGCGTTGTAGCCGACGTTGCCTGCGCCGATGACGACGACGTTGGCGGGCTTGACTCCTGGTGCTCCGCCCATCAACACGCCTCTGCCGCCTTGCGGACGCTCGAGGAAGCGCGCGCCCGCTTGGGTCGCGAGACGTCCGGCGATCTCGCTCATCGGGGCGAGCAACGGGAGCGAGCCATCGGCGAGCTGCACGGTCTCGTAGGCGATCGCGGTGGTGCCGGAGGCGATGAGTGCCTCGGCGACCTTCGGGTAGGCGGCGAGATGGAGGTACGTGAACAGCGTGAGGTCGTTGCGCAGGAAGCCGAACTCTTCTTCCTTCGGTTCCTTGACCTTCACGACCATGTCCTGGGCCCACGCGTCTGCGGCGTTCGGCACGATCGTTGCGCCGGCGGCGACGTAGTCGGCATCGGGGATCGATGCGGCCTCGCCTGCGGAGGCCTGCACGTACACGTCGATGCCGAGTCGTTCGAACTCGCGCACGCCGTCTGGGGTGAGCGACACCCGGCCTTCTGAGGTCTTGACTTCCTTGGGTACGCCGACGGTGCGAATCCCACGGGCTCCATTGCCTGTGTTCATACCCACATGTTTAGCCCATCGGGGTGCGGGTTAGTCTTGAGCCATGAAATCGTTCAACAACTTCATCAATGGCAAGGTCGTTCCCGCCCGCGACGGACGCACGACCCCGGTGATCGACCCCGCGACGGGCAAGCAGTACGCGACGGCGGCGCTGTCCGGCCAGAACGACGTCGACGACGCCATGGCGGCTGCGGCGAGCGCCTTCGAGGACTGGAAGAACTCGACGCCATCGACGCGCCAGAAGGCGATCAACGACATCGCCGATGCGATGGAAGCGCGGATGAACGACCTGATCGAGACCGAGATCGAAAACACCGGCAAGCCGCGTGCGATCACCTTCTCCGAGGAAGTTCCTCCGATGATGGACCAGATCCGATTCTTCGCCGGCGCAGCGCGCATGCTCGAGGGCAAGAGCGCGGGCGAGTACGTCCCGAACTTCACCTCCTACATCCGCCGTGAACCAATCGGCGTGTGTGCGCAGGTCGCCCCGTGGAACTACCCACTGATGATGGGCGTGTGGAAGTTCATCCCGGCGATCGCCGCCGGCAACACCACGGTGTTGAAGCCGAGCGACACGACGCCCGCCTCGACGGCGCTGCTCGCCGAGATCGTCGGATCGATCCTGCCCCCTGGCGTGTTGAACGTGGTGCTCGGTGACCGCGACACCGGTCGAGCGATGGTCGCCCACGACACCCCGGGCATGGTCTCGGTGACGGGATCGGTGCGCGCGGGCATGGAGGTTGCGGCAGAGGCGTCCAAGACGCTCAAGCGCGTCCACCTCGAACTCGGTGGCAAGGCACCGGTCGTCATCTTCGACGATGCGGACCTCGAGCTCGCCGCGCAGACGATCGCGATGACCGGATACTTCAACGCGGGCCAGGACTGCACCGCGGCCACCCGCGTGATCGCCGGACCGAAGATCTACGGCGATTTCGTCGAGGCACTCGCCGAAGAGGCGCGCAAGACCAAGACCGGCATGCCGAACGAAGACGTGCTCTACGGTCCGCTGAACAACGAGGGTCACCTCGGCAAGGTGAGCGGATTCCTCGATCGCGTCCCGAAGCACGCCAAGGTGATGACCGGCGGATCGCGCATCGGCTCGACGGGATACTTCTTCGAGCCGACCGTCGTCGCGGATCTCAAGCAAAACGACGAGATGATCCAGAACGAGATCTTCGGACCGGTCATCACGGTGCAGAAGTTCTCGGACGAAGCCGAGGCGCTGAAGTGGGCCAACGGCGTCGAGTATGCGCTCGCCTCGTCGGTGTGGACGAGGGACCTGGGTCGCGCGATGCGCATGACCAAGAACCTCGACTTCGGCTGCGTGTGGGTCAACACCCACATCCCGATGGTGGCCGAGATGCCGCACGGTGGCTACAAGAAGTCCGGCTACGGCAAGGACCTCTCGGCGTACGCCCTGGACGACTACACCCGCATCAAGCACGTGATGGTCAACCTGAATAGTTAGAGTCGTCATCGAATGGGGGATCAGGTGAGCCAAGAGCGCGGGTCTGTCGAACTCGTCAACGTGACCAAGCGCTACGGCGACGTCGTCGCCGTGGACTCGATCAACCTCTCGGTGCAGGCGGGTGAGTTCCTCTCGCTGCTCGGTCCGTCGGGATGCGGCAAGACCACCACGCTGCGCATGTTGGCCGGCTTCGAACAACCCGACGGCGGACACATCAAGATCAACGGCCAGGAAGTGCAGGGCGTTCCGCCGTACAAGCGGGACGTGAACACCGTGTTCCAGCACTACGCGTTGTTCCCCCACATGACGGTGGCAGAGAACGTCGCCTATGGACTGCGCCAGAAGGGCGTGGCCAAGGACGAGATCGCCACGCGCGTGATGGAAGCACTCGACATGGTGCAGATGTCCAAGCTCGCCGAGCGCAAGCCGCGGCAGATGTCGGGTGGTCAGCAGCAGCGCGTCGCCGTCGCTCGCGCGCTCGTCAACCGCCCGAGCATCCTGCTCCTCGACGAACCCCTCGGCGCACTCGACCGCAAGTTGCGCGAGGAAATGCAGATCGAGCTCAAGTTGTTGCAGAGCCGCCTCGGCATCACCTTCATCTTCGTCACCCACGACCAGGAAGAGGCGATGTCGATGTCGGATCGCATCGCGATCATGCTGGACGGTCACGTCGAGCAGCTCGCCGATCCCGAGACGGTCTACGAGCATCCGAAGACGGCCTTCGTCGCCGGATTCGTCGGACGCAACAACTTCTGGCAGGGCACGGCAACCGCGAACGGCTCGCGCGCCGACGACGGCACGGTGTTCGTGGCCACCCGACCGGAGGAGAACGTGCCGACGGGCGAGCCGGCACTGTCCGCCGTGCGACCCGAGTGCATCAACCTGTCGGCGGCGAGGCCCGACAAGTCCGAGAACTCCGTCGAGGCGACCGTGGCTGGGGTCTCGCACTTCGGGGACGTGCTCCAGTACGTGGTGCGCACCGCCCACCGCGATCTGCTCGTGATGGTGCCGCGCACCAACCCGGCCCGATTTGCCGTCGAGGACCGCGTCTGGTGCTCCTGGTCGGCCGAGGACGTCTACCTCTTCTCGGCGCGCCAGGCAGACGTCGTCATGGCGACTCCCGCCCACGACTAGGTTCCCCGATTCCGAGCCTGTCCACTAAGGTTGCGCTCGGCGACAGCCACGTCACGTCATAAGGGGGACACCATGACCAAGCAACTGCGCATGCTCGCGCCAGACGACTTCCGCGAGAAGCTCTCGCGACGAGCATTTCTGAAGGGCGGAACCGCTGCTGCGGGATTCGCCATCGTGCTCGCGGCCTGCGGTGGCTCGGACGACGCAGTCACGGTCGACACGACGGGTGGCGACATGGCCGACGACGGCTACAGCCGCGTCATCAACACGGCTTCCGGCACGCTTGCGATGTACACCTGGGGCGACTACAACGACCCAGACCTCGTCGGCGCGCTTGCGGACTCGACGCTCGGCGTGACGATGAAGGTCGACTACTACGCGAGCAACGAGGACCTCATCACCAAGTTGGCCGCGAGCAACGGCAACAGCGGCTTCGACATCGTCGTGCCGACCGGTCCGTACGTGCCGCAGATGATCGAAAAGGGCCTCATCCAGAAGCTCGACATGTCGCTCATCCCGAACTTCTCCAACCTCGACCCCGCCTATACCTCGCAGGCCTGGGACCCGAACAACGAGTACTCGGTGTGCAAGAACTGGGGATCGACCGGCTTCTTCTACGACAAGACCAAGATCACCCGCAAGATGGAGACGTGGCAGGACTTCATCGATGCGTGCATGAACGAAGGCAGTGGCAACTGCGCCATGATCGACACCGCACCGAACTTCTGCGGCATGTGGTTCTGGGCGAACGGCATCAACTGGAACACCCAGGACGCTGCGCAGATCGATGCGTGCGAGAAGTTCCTCGTGGACGAGTTCGCCCAGCACATCAAGGCGTTCGACAGCTACCCGTCGACCAAGCTCGCCGAGGGTGCCTACAGCCTCGCGATGGGTTGGAACGGTGACCTCCGCCAGGCCTACGTGCGCATCGCAGATGCGGGTGGCAATCCAGAGGATTGGGTGTGGGTGCTCGGCACGCCGGCAACCGAGTTGTGGATGGACACCTACTGCATCGCAGCGGGCGCCCCGAACCCGGAGGCCGCACACGCCTGGATCAACTGGGACCTCGTCCCGGAGATCTCGATCAAGGACCTCCAGTACCACGGCTACAACACCGGCATGAAGGACATGGAGAGCCTGATCGCCAAGTTGGCACCGGACCTCGAGCGCGGCGAGATGATCTTCTTCACTCCCGAGCAGGTCGCCACGTTCCAGACTCAGGAGATCACGCCGGCGCTCGACCGCCTCGTCGACATCTTGAACAAGGCGAAGGCGAAGGCAGGAGCCTGATCCTCGAGTGACCTCCGCGGTCGCTTCATCTTCTCGTCGGCGGTTGCGGGCGCCCAAGTACGCGCTCGCACTGCCGTCGATCATCTGGTACACGGTGTTCTTCGTCGCGCCGATCGCCTTCATCGTCTTTTACTCCTTCGGAACCAAGGACACGAGCAAGCTCCTCCCGGTCGACCTGTCGAGCCTCTCGACGGCGAGCTACAAGGAGGTCTTCGACGCCACGTTCTTCACGACGTTCAAGGCGACGTTGCGTATCTCGGTCACCGCGACGTTGCTGTGCCTGATCATCGGCTTGCCGGTCGCGTACTACGCCGCATTCAAGGTCAGCGAGAAGCGCAAGGCGCTGATTCTCGCCGCGGTCGTCGTGCCGAGCTTCACGAGCTTCCTCATTCGCACGGTCGCCTGGCGCATTCCGCTCGCACCGAACGGCACGCTGTCGAAGTTCTTGATGGATCTCAACCTCGTGGGGGAGAACGGCATCCAGATCCTCGAGACCTCGCTCGCGGTGCAGATCGCGATCGTCTACAACTACCTCGGCTTCATGATCCTGCCGCTCTTCGTCGCGCTCGATCGCATCGACGTGCGGATGCGCGAGGCGAGCAAGGACCTCGGCGCGGGCCGCGTCGCCACGTTCTTCGGCGTCACGCTTCCGCTCGCAGGCCCCGGCATCATCGCCGGCGTGCTCCTCACGTTCATCCCGATGTGCGGCGACTACGTCACCGCCACGGTGCTCGGCGGCGCCAAGGGCAACATGATCGGCGCGATGATCGCTTCGCAGTTCAGCGGCGCGCAGAACTGGCCACTCGGCTCGGCGATGGCGGTGTTGATGATCGCCGCCGTGCTCCTGACCCTCGTCGTCGGCACGGTGGTCGTGTGGGTCATCCCGCGCATCGTCGGCCTCGCCGAGCCACTGGTGCAGAACTGGCGGCGCTCCATGCGGGCGCGGGCTGCAGGACGTCCACTGCGCCAAGGCCTGGTCCTCGGTGACGGGTTGCTGCGGCGTGTGCTCAACGTCTGGGCGATCCTCGTACTCATCTTCCTGTTCATCCCGATCGCGCTCGTGTTCCTCCACTCGTTCAATCGCGGTGGATCGTTCACCATCTGGTCGAACGCGGTCAGCACCAAGTGGTGGGGAGAGCTCTTTGACGGCGGGGAGGTGTTGTCGACCACCGTGCGTTTCGCGGTGCTCATCGGTGCGGGGTTCGTCGCCAAGTGGATGCTCACGCGTCGCCAGGCTCTGGGCTCTCGGGTGTCGTCGTGGCTCGTGACGAGCGTCGTCGTGCTCGCCTTCGTGATCAACGGCGTGGTCACGAGCTGGTACGCGAAACTCTTCGACTTTGCCGGCATCGGTGACGCCATCCGCAATTCCGCACTTGCCGCACTGGGCGCGACGGTCATTGCGGTGGCGATCGGTGGCATGTCGGGCGTCGCGCTCGCTCGTCGTCCCGGTCGCTGGGCGACGGTGTTCATGGGTCTCGTGTTCCTGATCCTGGTGACCCCGGAGATCATGGACGCGATCGCGCTTGCCACCTGGTTCCCGCGCATCCAGGACATCCCCGTCATCGGTTACGTGTTCACCGACGGATGGGGTCCGTTCAACGGCGGCATCAACAAGTTGTGGGTCGGCCAGTCGATGTATTCCTCCGCCGTCGTCACGCTCATCGTGCGGGCGCGCCTCGCGGGACTGGACGAGTCGCTCGAGCAGGCCGCAGCCGACCTCGGTGCGCCTCCAGGACGAGCGTTCCGTCAGATCACCTTGCCGCTCATCGCCTCGGCGATGATCGCGGGCGGGTTGCTCTCCTTTGCGTTGTGTCTCGACAACGCGGTCATCT
>CAYXIY010000013.1:0-23824 GCA_964465475.1 uncultured Acidimicrobium sp.
TCGAGCGATGCGTGCGCTATGCATTCGAACTGGCGGCCTCGCGCGAGCGCAAACACCTGACCCTCGTGCACAAGACGAACGTGCTGACCTTCGCCGGTGACCTCTGGCAGCGCACGTTCACCTCGGTCGCCAAGGACTTCCCGCAGGTCGCGACCGCCTACAACCACGTGGACGCCGCCTGCATCTATTTCGTCCAGGACCCGCATCGTTACGACGTGATCGTCACCGACAACCTGTTCGGTGACATCCTCACCGACCTCGGCGGGGCGGTGAGCGGTGGCATCGGTGTCGCCTCGTCGGCGAACCTGAACCCCGCGCGCACGGGTCCGTCGATGTTCGAACCGGTGCACGGTTCGGCACCCGACATCGTCGGGACCGGCAAGGCGAATCCCGTCGCGGCGATCCTGTCTGCTGCCCACATGCTCGAGTTCCTCGGCGAATCGCGTGCGGCGACGCTGGTGAGGGAGGCATGTGACGGCGCGCCGACTGGCACGACGACGCAGGTCGGCACCGAAATCGCCTCGCGTGTCGCGAAGGCCGCCAAGTAGTTTTGACGAAGGACAAGTGAGGGACTGAGATGCCGATTACGACCACGCCGAAGATCTGGATGAATGGAAAGCTCGTCGACTGGGACAAGGCCCAGGTGCACGTGTTGACCCACACCTTGCACTACGGCACCGGCGTGTTCGAGGGCATCCGCGCGTACGAGACCGACAAGGGTCCGGCGGTCTTTCGACTCACCGAGCACATGCAGCGTCTGATCAACTCCGCCAAGATCCTCGGCATGCCGATGCCGTACTCGCTGGACGAACTCGTGCAGGGGGTGAAGGACACGGTCGCATCGACCGGACTTCCGTCGTGTTACATCCGACCGATCGCCTACTACGGCTACGGAGAGATGGGGTTGAACACCCTGCCGTGCTCCGTCGACGTGGCGATTGCGTGCTGGCCGTGGGGCGCATACCTCGGCGACGACGCCGTCGAAAAGGGCGTGCGCATGAAGATCTCTTCGTGGACCCGTCACGACCACAACACGATGCCACCGGCGGCAAAGACGGTGGGCAACTACGTGAACTCCTCGCTCGCCAAGGTCGAGGCCCTGAAGGCCGGCTACGACGAGGCGATCATGCTCGCGCCGAACGGTCTCGTCGCCGAGTGCACGGGAGAGAACATCTTCGTCGTGCGCAACGGAATCATCATCACGCCGCCGACGTCTGCCGGTGCACTCGAGGGCATCACCCAGAACAGCGTGATGACGATCGCCCGCGACCTCGGTTACGACATTCGCGTCGACAACCTCGCACGCAGCGACCTGTACATCGCCGATGAGATCTTCGCCTGCGGCACCGCCGCCGAGGTCGGCTCGGTGCGCTCGGTCGACGAGCGTCCGATTCCGTGTCCTGGTCCGATCACCAAGGCGATCGCCAGCACGTACGCCAAGGCGGTGAGGGGCCAGCTGCCCCAGTACGCGCACTGGTGCGAACTGGCCAAATAACAGTCCTGTGAGTTACCTGTGCGTTTGCACAGGTCCTTCCACACCACTACCCACAGGGTCATCCACAGCACCCACACTGGGTTTGCGGGCCTCAGGGGCCCCGTTATCCACAGTTTTGTGCGGGACGTGTTGCCATCGGGCGCCCGGGGGCGACAGACTAGAGACGTGAACTTCTCCGGAGCCTCCTCGACGAACGCGATCATCATTATTTCGTAGGCGTGCGTCCCCACGACGCACGCCGCAGCCGCCCTCAGGGGCGGCTTTTTTCATCCCCGAATTCGAACACAGAAAGAGAGCACACCATGAGCCAGGAACTCGTCGAAGTCTTCGACACGACCTTGCGCGACGGCATGCAGGTGGAGGGCGTCTCCGCGACCGTCGAGGACAAGCTGCGCATCGCAGAGCAACTCGACCATCTCGGCGTGCACTTCATCGAAGGCGGCTGGCCGGGCGCCAATCCGAAGGACATCGAATTCTTTTCCCGCGCACGCAAGGAGTTGACGCTGTCGACCTCCACGCTCGTGGCGTTCGGCTCCACGCGTCGCCCCCTCGGCAAGGTCGACGACGACGCGACCCTGCGCAACTTGATCGAAGCGGAGACCTCGGCGGTGTGCATCGTGGCCAAGGCGTGGGACTACCACGTCGAACACGCACTGCAGACGACGCTCGAGGAAGGTCTCGCGATGGTCGGCGACTCGGTGAAGTTCCTGAACGGTCACGGCCGACGCGTACTCGTCGACATGGAGCACTTCTTCGACGGTTACAAGAACAACCCCGAGTTCTCGTTGCGCGTGCTCGAGTCGGCGATCATGTCGGGTGCAACGCACGTCGTGCTGTGCGACACCAATGGCGGCTCGCTGCCATCCGAGGTGCTGCGCATCGTCGCCGACGTGAAGAACCACATCGGCAACGACGCGACGATCGGCATCCATTGCCACGACGACACCGGTTGTGCGGTGGCGAACTCGCTCGCCGCCGTCGACAGCGGTGCGCGACACGTGCAGGGAACCCTGAACGGTCTCGGTGAGCGCACCGGAAACACGAACTTGACGACGGTCATTCCGAACCTCCAGCTCAAGCTCGGCTACTCGTGCTTGCCAGAAGGTCGACTGGACCGGCTGACGGCGGTGAGCAACCACGTCGCCGAGGTGCTCAACCGCCCCCTCAACCCGCAGGCACCGTACGTGGGTGCATCGGCGTTCGCACACAAGGCGGGACTGCACGTCTCGGCGATCAGCCGCGCCAAGGATGCCTACGAACACATCGCGCCAGAACTCGTCGGCAATGGCACGCGGTTCCTCGTGTCCGAGATGGCAGGCAAGGCGACGATCCAGATGAAGGCGACCGAGCTCGGCCTGACCATGGACGGACCCGCCGTCAACCAGGTGATCGACGACTTGAAGCGTCTCGAGCACGAGGGTTACCACTTCGAGGCCGCAGACGCGTCGCTCGAGTTGTTGATGCGTCGCGCGACGGGCTGGGAGCAGGACTTCTTCAACGTCGAGTCGATGCGCGTGATCACCGACGAGTCCGCCGACGGTGCGTTCACGACCGAGGCGACGGTGAAGGTGTGGGTGGGCGAGGAGCGCGAGGTGTTCACCGCGGAGGGCAACGGACCCGTCAACGCGATCGACACCGCGTTGCGTGCCGCCCTCGTGCGTCGATATCCGCAACTCGAGCGCGTACACCTCACCGACTACAAGGTCCGCATCTTGGACTCCGGCTCGGCGACTGGCGCGGTGACGCGCGTGCTGATCGATGCCGCTGACGGTGAGCGCAGTTGGACGACGATCGGCGTCTCGGCGAACATCATCGAGGCGTCGTGGCGGGCGCTCGAGGAGTCGCTCGTGTACGGCCTTCTGCACGGCGAGGCGAACTAGGCTCGCGCAGGTATGGCCGCACCGAAATTCGCTCCAGTCGACCCCACCGAGAATCCACGCGCATACGAGTCGCCGAATGCGGTCCCCGAGTCGTGGCAACTCGGACGCCCCGGTGACATCGTCGGACAACAGCCGAGCGGTGCGTACCTCGGCCACCAGGGTCCCGACCAGGGCTTCGCACTCACCATCGCGCGTCGCGTGAGCCACAAGATCCGAGTGCAGCCAGGCGAGTCGCTCGACGATGCGATTCGTGGCACCGTGTCGATTGCCTTGCGTCGTGCGTCGCTGTACGGTCGCGCCCCCGTGATCCATGACGTCACCTTCGCGCTCACGATCTGGGGCTGGCTGCTCGACTCACCACCTGCGGACCTGCTCGCACGTCGCAAGGAACTCTTTGGTGGCCTCGGCCACGCCGCACACTCGTACTACGAGGCGCGCGAGCTCGTCGACTTGGTTCCGGAGACGACCTTCAAGTTGTCGAACGAGACGTTGGCGAGTCAGATGCCGATGTCGTGGAAGGCACTCACCGGCGCCTAGACCGCGAAACGCTCGAGATCCGCAAGGTTCACGAACTCGAGCGTGTGCAGGTGCGTCGACGTGAGGTTGACGCGTGGCGCCTTGCCCGCCTCGAACGCCTGTTGCCAGCGAGATGCGCACAGACACCACCGATCGCCAGCCTTGAGCCCCGGAAATCCGTACTGCGGCATCGGCGTCGAGAGATCGTTGCCGACCGACTTCGAGTATTCGAGGAACTCATCCGTCATCACCGCACACACCGTGTGCACGCCGTGGTCGTCGCCGCCGGTCTCGCAACACCCCGTGCGATAGAAGCCCGTCATCGGCGACGTGCAACATTCGCCGAGTCGATCGCCATACACGTTGAGTTGTTCTGTCATGGGTTCGACGCTAGTTGCACCTCATCTGGGCCGAGGTGCCGAGGTAGCCTTGTGTCGCATGTCGACTGACGCACCGCGCTATCGCTTCGCGCCGTCGCCGACCGGCTATTTCCACGTAGGTGGAGCCCGCACGGCGCTCTACAACTGGATCCTGGCGGTACAGCAGGGCGGCACGTTCGTGTTGCGCATCGAGGACACCGACGAGTCCCGCAACCAGCCGCAGTGGACCCAAGGCATCATCGACGCCCTCGCATGGCTCGGCATCGACTCGCACGACCCACACTTCGAGGGTCCGTACTTCCAATCGGCGAACGCGGCAGAGCACGTGCAGGCAGCGGAACGGTTGTATGCATCCGGCCATGCGTATTACTGCGACCTCACGACCGAGCAGATCCAGGAGCGGGCAAAGGCCGCCGGCACCACCGGTTACGACGGCTATTCGCGCGACCGGGGGCTCGGTCCTGGAGAAGGCAGGGTGTTGCGCTTCCGCGTCCCAGCGGGACACACCGTCGTGTCCGACCTCGTGCGCGGCGACGTCGACTTCGACAACTCGACGATCGAAGACTTCGTGTTGCTGCGCGGCAACGGCTCGCCGGTGTTCCTCCTCGCCAACGTCGTCGACGACATCATCATGAACATCACCCACGTGGTGAGGGCCGAGGAGCACCTCCCGAACACCCCCAAACAGCAGATGTTGTGGGATGCGCTCGGCAAGACACCACCGACCTGGGCGCACGTGCCCGTGCTCGTCAACGAACAACGCAAGAAGCTGTCAAAGCGTCGCGACAAAGTGGCCGTCGAGCAGTATCGCGAAGAGGGCATCCTGGCCGACGCGATGCGCAACTACCTCATGACGCTCGGTTGGGCCCCTGCGGGCGACACGGAGATCGTGGCGTGGGACTCGATCGTGCGCGACTTCCGACTCGCCGACGTGAACCACTCGCCGGCATTCTTCGACGTGAAGAAGTTGCAGGCGTTCAACGGTGAGTACATCCGCATGATGCCGCTCGACGACTTCATCGCTCAGGCCGAGGCAGTCCTGACGTCGCCTGACGCCCCGTGGCCGACAGATCGTTATCGCCCCGAGATGTTCCGTGCGATGGCTCCACTCGTCCAGACGCGCGTGGCAGTGATGGCCGAGGTGGTTGCGATGGTCGACTTTCTGTTCCTCGCGGACGCACCGATCGACGACGCGGCATTCACGAAGGCGTTTTCCGCCGACTTTGCCGTCACGACGCTGAAGGAGATCGCAACTGCGTTCGCGACGGTGTCGTGGACTGCCGATGACATCAAGGCCGCCGTGGAGGCGGTCGGGGAGCGTCACGGCGTCAAGCTCGGCAAGCTCCAAGGACCGTTGCGCGTCGCGGTCACGGGACGAAGCGTCGGGCCGCCGTTGTTCGAGCCGATCGAACTTCTCGGTCGCGACGAGACCTTGCGTCGAATCACGTCGGCGTTGTCGCGCGCGAACGGTTGACCGTGTTGCGCCGTGTCGCAACGATCGTGCTCGCCACCGGTGTGGTGCTTGCCGTCGTCGCCGGAGTGAACGTCTCTCAGGTGTGGATGGCGGGTCGCACCGACGACCGACGCGCGGTTGATGCGATCGTCGTGATGGGTGCTGCGCAATACGACGGGCGACCGACGCAGCAGTTCAAGGCCCGACTCGACCACGCGCTCGAATTGTGGTTGGACGGAGTTGCACCGATCATCGTGACGACCGGTGGCAACCAACCCGGCGATCGGTTCACCGAGGGCGGCTCAGGCGCGAAGTACTTGAACGAACGGGGCGTCGATGCATCGTCGCTCGTGATCGAAGAGACTGGTTCGACGACCCGACGCTCACTCGTTGGTGTGGCGGAGTTGCTCGCGGAACGTGGCGCAGAACACGTGGTGATCGTGACGGAACCATTCCATGCACTGCGGTCCAAGTTGATCGCCCAGGATCTCGGCTTGCGTGTGACGCTGTCCTCGACGCGCAGCTCACCGATGGGCACACAGGATGCGCTCCGCCACCACGTGGTGGAGGGGCTCGGCGTCACCCTCGCGCAGTTCTTCGGCTTCGACACGTTGGACGACTGGACCAACTAGTCGGGTGTGGCGGCATTGCCCGCCGCGATATCCTTTCTGCGTCACTCTGGGGAGTGGTGTAACTGGCAACACAGCAGATTCTGGTTCTGTTATTCAGGGTTCGATTCCTTGCTCCCCAACAAGGTCGCCGCTTCACCGATAGCGTGATGGGGCTACTTGCTCCCATCGTCTAGTGGCCTAGGACACCACCCTCTCAAGGTGGCGGCACGGGTTCAAATCCCGTTGGGAGTGCCAGTCAGTTGAGCAGCTTCGCCAATTCGGCGAACAACGGAATCCCGATCACGATGTTGAACGGGAACGTGATACCGAGGGCCACTCCCAATGCGAGCCCCGTGTTTGCCGGCGGAATGCCGATGCGCACCGCGGCAGGAGCAGCGATGTAGCTCGCACTTGCGAGCATCGTGGCGAACACGGCGACCGTGGACGTGTCCATGCCGATCGCGGTGCCGAGCAGGACTCCACAGATTCCGAAGGTGATCGGGGCAAGGATGCCGAAACTGATCAACCGAACACCCACGCGTCGAATCGTGGCGAGCTGCCGTCCGGCGAGGGTGCCGAGGTCGAGCAGGAACAGCGTGAGCACTCCGGGGAACAGGTCGACGAAGAGTGGCTTGACGACGTCCATCGAGTTTGTATTGGCGAGCGCGCCGATGATCAGTCCGCCGCCGAGGAGCACCACGCTCTTTCCAGTCAGGACTTCGCCCATCGCGCCGTGCACCCGCTGTTGACCCTTGCGCGTCCACAGCGTGAGCGCGACGATGATGCCGGGAATCTCGAGCACGACGACGAGCAACGGGAGGTACGTGGCGGTGACTCCACCCGATGCCCGGGCAAAGGTTTCGGCGGCCGTGAACGTCACCGCCGACACCGACCCGAAGTGTGCTGCGAGTGACGCTGCGTCGGCAGTGCTCAATCGGACGAACTTTGATGCGACGAGGTAGGTGACATATGCCGTGACGACGCCGGCGACGATGGTTGCAAGCACGGGAAGCGCGATGTCTGCGAGGTCGACGTCCTTCAGTCTCGTGCCACCCTTCAGTCCGATGGCGAGCAGGAGATACGTCGACAGCAACGACGTGACCTGGTCGGGAAAACTGAGGTCGCTCTTGGCCTGCACCGCAAGGAAGCCCAGCACGAAGGCAAGCACCATCGGCGAGGTCAGATTTTGCTGTGCAAGGTCGAACACGTTCACGCCGATCGACTGTAGTGGCGGGCGTGCCCGCGGCCGGCTTGGGTTGCGCAACTAGACTGACGGCGTGAACAAGCCCGTCGCTGCGACGCTGGACACGGGCATCAAACTCGTCCGCAACGTCGGCAGCTTCAACTTCGGTCGGGGAGCGATCGCCGACCTCGCCGGACACGTCGAGGGACGTCGAGAACTCGCCCGGTCCCAAGGAGCCGACGAGCGCGTGATCTTCGTGATCGACCAGTTCTTCAGGGATCGCCAGGACGTGCTGTCGCGTCTTCCGCGACGCGCCGACGACGTGGTCCTCGTCGTCGACACGACGGACGAACCGACGACGGCCGGAATCGACGCGCTCGTCTCTGACGTGCGCGCGCGGGGTGTCGTCACCCCGGCGACGATCGTGGGTTTCGGTGGTGGCATCACGCTCGACACGGCCAAGGCGATCGCCAACTTGCTGACGAACCCAGGAAGTGCGGC
Source organism: uncultured Acidimicrobium sp. (assembly GCA_964465475.1). Taxonomy (GTDB): domain Bacteria; phylum Actinomycetota; class Acidimicrobiia; order Acidimicrobiales; family Ilumatobacteraceae; genus UBA3006. The sequence continues at coordinate 8,020 of CAYXIY010000013.1, forward strand.
CGACTACCAAGGCTGGGACCTCGTGAAGAACCCCGCCGTGCACAAGATCGGCGTGCCGACGATCTCGGGCACTGGTTCGGAGGCCACCCGAACGTGCGTGATGACGAACAAGGCGACGGGGCTCAAGCTGGGAATGAACAGCGACTACACCGTGTTCAACCATCTCGTCCTGGATCCCGACCTGACCGCGACGGTTCCGCGCGACCAATACTTCTTCACCGGTATGGACGCGTACATCCACTGCGTCGAGGCACTCGCCGGGAGCTATCGCAACGCCGTCGGGGACGCGTATTCGCACGAGACGATCAACCTTTGCCAGAAGGTCTTCCTCGGGGACGACATGATGTCGGATCAGTCCCGCGAAGACTTGATGGTCGCGTCGTATCTCGGCGGGAGCGCGATCGCGACGAGTTACGTCGGCGTCGTACATCCGTTCTCCGCTGGCCTGAGCGTCGTCCTCGGAATCCATCACTGCGTCGCAAACTGCATCACGATGCGTGCGATGGCCGAGTTCTATCCGGCTGAGTTCGACGAATTCTGGACGGCCGTCGAGCGCCAGAAGGTCGTCGTTCCCGAAGGGGTGGCGCGCGGGTTGACCGATGAGCAATATCAGCGCTTGTACGACTCGACGGTGGTTCACTCGAAGCCCCTGACGAACGCACTCGGCGAGGACTACAAGAAGGTCCTGACCTTGGACAAGGTCGTCGAGTTGTTCAAGAAGATGTAACGATGCCGGGCTTCGAGGTCATCGGCGCCGAGGAGCGCGCACAAGTAGACGAAGTCTTCGACCGTGGCGGGGTGCTCTTTCGGCACGGCTTCGACGCTCTGCGGAACGACTGTTACAAAGTGCGCGAGTTCGAGGAAGCATTCGCCAAGCGCATGGGCGTGCCACACGCCCTCGCCGTCACGTCGGGCACCGCAGCGTTGCGCGTCGCGCTCTCGACGCTGGACCTTCAGCCCGACGACGAGGTCATCACCCAAAGCTTCACCTTCGTCGCCACCGCCGAGGCGATCATCGAATCGCGGGCCGTACCGGTGTGTTGTGAGATCGACGAGACGTTCAACATGGATCCCGACGACCTCGTGGCGCGGATCACCCCTCGTACGCGTGCCGTGATCGTCGTGCACATGCTGGGCACTCCGGCGCGACTCGTCGAGATCAAGAAGATCTGTGACGAGCGGGGAATCGTGCTGATCGAGGATGCCGCGTGGGGTTGCGGTGGATCGCTCGACGGCAAGCCTCTCGGTACGTGGGGCGCGATGGGCACCTACAGCTTCGACTTCGCCAAGACGATGACGACGGGCGAGGGCGGCATGGTCGTGTTCAACGACGAGCGCCTCGCGGAACGCGCCAAGGCGTGGCACGACCATGGTCACGAGAACAATCCCGCGGTTCCACGATGGGAGGACACTCGCTCGGGGAGTGGTTTCAACTATCGAATGATGGAGTTGCAGGGAGCGGTCGGTCTCGCCCAGTTGCGCAAGCTGGACGCGGTGGTCGAACGTCAGCGAGCGAATGCGTCGGCAATCACTTCGGCGATTGCCGACGTGAAGGGCATCGTGCCACGCGTCGAGCCCGCGGGTACTGCAGGTACCGCCGACGCAGTGATCTTCGGCGTCCGCGACAAGGCGGCGGCACTCGCGTGCCGACGCGAACTGCTCGCACGCGGCATTTCGACCAAGATCCTCCCGGAGGCGACCACCTGGCACTTCGCCGAGACCTGGACGCACATGCCCGAACTCGTTGCGGCGCACGGTGGAAACCTCACCGAGGCGTTTCCTCGATCCCGCGCGAGACTGGAGGCCGCAGTGTCACTGCCGGTGTTCGTGAACATGCCCGACGACTTTGCGGGACGAGTTCGCGAGGCACTCGCCGCGGCCCTCGGTTAGGAACTCCATGAACAAGGCTTTGATCTCGGTCATCGTGCCGACCTACAACCACGACAGGTTCATTGGTCGTTGCCTGCGTTCGCTCCTCAACCAGACGTTCGCCCGTGATCGTTACGAGATCATCGTGATCGACGACGGCAGTACCGACAAGACCCAAGCTGCACTCGAAGGGTTCCGAAACGACATCGTCTCCCTGCGCAACGAGACCAATCTCGGTCTTCCCGCGTCGCTGAATCGAGCCATCCGGCACTCTCATGCCCCCTACATCGTGCGGGTGGACTCCGACGACTACGTGAATGAGCACTTCCTCAGCGTTCTCTACATGTTCCTCGCCGAGAACCGCACGATGGATGCGGTGAGTTGCGATTATCTGCTCGTCAACGACAAGGAGGAGGTGATCGCGCGTAAGAACTGCCTCGACGAGCCGATCGCGTGCGGGATCATGTTCCGTGCAGACCAGCTGATCGACATCGGACTCTACGACGAGACCTTCCTGCTCCACGAGGATCGCGACCTGCGCTATCGATTCCTGCAGAAGCACACGATCCACCGGATCGAGCTCCCGATGTATCGCTACCGTCGGCACGACTCGAACATGACCAACGACGGCGCCGCTGACGAGTTGCACAGTGCGCGACTGATCGAAAAGCACGGCAAGGGCGCGGTCTGATGTCGCCTCGGGTGGTGCTCGGCAGTCGCACGATGACGCCGACGAGCAAGCCCTACGTGATCGCCGAGATCGGGGTGAATCACGAGGGATCGCTGGACCTCGCCAAGCGGCTCATCGAACTGGCCAAGGAAGGGGGAGCTGACGGCGCCAAGTTCCAGAGCTACAAGGCAGACACGCTTGCCTCCAAGCACTCTCCTGCGTACTGGGACACGTCCAAGGAGTCGACGCGCAGCCAGCACGAGTTGTTCCAGAAGTACGACAACTTCGAGCCCGAGGACTATGCCGCGCTTGCCGAACACGCCCAGCGTTGCGGAATCGACTTCCTCTCGACGCCATTCGACGACGCGGCGGTCGACTACCTGCGACCCCTCGTGCCGTTCTACAAGATTGCTTCGGCCGACATCACGAACACACCGCTTCTGCGTCGAGTCGCTCGCACGGGCAAGCCAGTCGTGTTATCGACGGGTGCGTCGAACATGGAGGAGATCCGTTGGTCGGTGCACACGTTGCACGACGCCGGCGCAACTGATGTCGTGTTGCTGCACTGCATCCTCAACTATCCCTGCGAGAACCGCAACGCGCACGTTCGCATGATCACCGGCCTCGCCGAGGCCTTCCCTGGGTACTTGATTGGTTACTCCGATCACACCGTGCCGGATCCCGACATGACCGCGCTGTCCGTGGCGTATTCACTCGGAGCGGTCGTGCTCGAGAAGCACTTCACCCACGACAAGACCTTGCCCGGGAACGATCACTACCACGCGATGGACGTCCACGACCTGCGCCGATTCGTCGACAGGATGTCGACGATCGCCGACATCCTCGGCGACGTGTCGGACAAGGCGCCGATTTCCACCGAGGAGATCTCCCGGCTGAATGCGCGTCGCAGCATCGTGCTTGCGCGCAGCGTTCGCGCGGGCCAGGTGCTCGTCGAGGCCGACCTCACGTACAAGCGTCCGGGAACGGGAGTGGGGCCGCAGGACTGGGACCGCGTGATCGGCATGACGGTGAACAAGGATCTTGCCGACGACCACGTCCTCACGTGGGACGACCTCACGAATTCGTGAGCGCGTGATGACCAAGGTCGACGCGACGATCCAAGCGCGCACGGGTTCGTCGCGCCTTCCCGGCAAGGTCCTCTTCGACGTCGACGGCAAACCCCTCCTGCAACGCCAGATCGAGCGCATTCAACGTTCTCGCAACATTGATCGAGTGATCATCGCGACGACGGACCGACCGCAGGACGACGCGCTTGAGTCGTTGGCGCAATCGATGGGCATCGGATGCTTCAGGGGTTCAGAAGACGACGTGATCGGCAGGGTGTGCGGTGCGTTGCGCGCCTTCGACGTGCAGGTCCATGCAGAGTTCATGGGCGACAACTCCGTGCCCGACGCCGGTGTCATCGACCACGTGATCGAGACGTACTTTTCGATGGCGGACCGAATCGACTACGTGACCAATGCGCTGAAGACGACCTATCCACCGGGTCTCGAGGTCTCGGTGTACGCGGCCGGGACGCTGTATGACGCCGAGTCCCGCACGCAGGAGGGCGACATCCGCGAGTACTGCGGCTTCCACATCTACACCCACCCCGAGCGCTACCGGATCCTGAATCTCGAGGCGCCACCGCGGCACCATCGACCGCACCTGCACCTGGAGGTCGACACCCAGGAGGACTTCGACGTGGTGCGCGCCGTCTATCGGAACTTCTCGGGATCACCTGACTTCACGCTCGACGACGTGATCGCGTATGCAGACGCGCACCCGGAGATCTTCGAAGCCAACGTCGCCGTCGAGCGACGCTGGAAGCAGTACCGCCAGGACGAGGACTAGGCGAGCGTCGCGATGGCGGGCGTGCGATCGCGCCACGGCATCGCTTCTTCGAGTTGTGCTGCGACGGACAGCAGCAGGTCTTCGCGCCCGTATCCGGCGACGAGTTGCACTCCGATGGGGAGTCCGTCCGGCGTCCAGTGCAGCGGCAAGCTGATCGCAGGCTGGCCCGTCACGTTGTAGGCGGTGGTGAAGGCGACGAACTCGCCGGCGACGCGCATCGGGTCCATCGGAGACGTTGCGTTGTTGCGGATCGACCCGATGGGGAGCGGTGCCATGGCGAGCGTCGGTGTCACGAGGAGGTCGAATCCGTCAGCCCACCACTGCTGCACCTGCCGGCGGAACGTCGCGGTCGCCACGATCGCCTTCGCGTAGTCGACCGACGACGTCGAGCGTGCGTAGGTTGCCATCGCCCAGTTCATCGCCTCGAAGTCCTGGGCCGCGGGTTCGCGGCCGACGAGCTGTGCGGTTGCATCGACTGCCACCGCCATGTTGGTGCTCCACAGCGCACTGAATCGTGGTGGGAAGCTCGCATCGGCGAGTGGCTGTGGCCACGATTCCTCGACGTGGTGTCCGAGGTCGCCGAGTACCTGAATGGTGCGGGACACGGCGGTCACGCACTCGGGATCGAGCGGCCCCGGCAGTGGTCGATGGTCGAGGAATCCGATGCGCAACGGTGCGACGGGTGGTCTGACCTCGTCGATGAATGGGCGACGCGGGGCAGGGGCGATCACCTTGTCGCCGATCCCCGGGCCGTGGCTCACGTCGAGCAACGTGGCACAGTCGCGCACCGTGCGCGTCACGACGTGCTCGACACCAAGGTTGGTTTCGTCGCGATTCGGTGCGGCGGAGATGCGTCCTTGGCTGACCTTCAGACCGACGAGACCACAGCACGACGCAGGAATGCGGATCGATCCACCGCCGTCGCTCGCGTGTGCGGCGGGGACGATCCCCACGGCGACCGCGGCCGCGCTTCCCCCGCTCGATCCACCCGAGGTGCGCGAGGTGTCGTATGGGTTGCGAGTGGGTCCCCACGCCTCAGGTTCGGTGACGGGCACGCTGCCAAATTCGGGGCTCGCCCCACGACCAAGGACGTTGAGTCCTGCAGCGACGTATCGTGTCACGAGTTCCGTCGAATAGTTGGTGGTGTAGTTGGCATCTCGCAACGCACGATTGCCGTTCGACAATGGCGTGCCCGCGAGTGCGGCGTGCAGATCCTTGAGTACGAACGGGACACCGCGCAACGGAGCGTCGTTGGTGCCGGCGAGTCGCTCGGCGTGCTCGCGCGCATGCTCTGGCCAGACATAGTTCAGGGCGTTGATCGCCGGATTTAGTTGCTCTGCGCGCTCGAGTGCGGCGTCAAGGAGTTCTCGGGGCGTGACCTGCTTGGTGCGCACGAGTTCGGCTTGCGCCATTGCGTCCATCCACTGGGTCTCTCGTGCCAACGAACCCATGTCATTCCCTTCGTTCCCCGTCGCGCGCTCAATTAGGGTTGGACTCCTGTGAGCGACGCAAGTTCCCCCGTGCAACTTAGTGCCCGTGAGGTCCTGCGCTCGGCCTCGGTGCGTCGACTGCTCGGAAGCAGCCTTGCGTTCTACATCGGCGTGATGCTCCAGGCGGCCACGCTCGGCAAGCACGTCTACGACATCACCGGACGGGAACTCGACATCGGTTGGTTGGGTCTTGCCGAGTTTGCACCGATCGCGCTGTTCGTGTTCGTGTCCGGCAGCGTCGCGGATCGTTTCAACCGCAAGTACGTTGCGGCGATCGCCCTCGGGGGCGAGTTTCTCTGTGCGATCACGTTGATGCTCTATTCGCTCTCGGGTCCGACCGCAGTGTGGCCGTTCTTCGTCATCGGAGCGGCCTTCGGCACGAGTCGGGCGTTCTTGTCTCCCGCGACTCGCTCGATGTATCCGATGGTCGCCCCCGACGGTGGACTGCCGCCGATCATCGCGATGTCGTCGGGCGTGTGGACGTCGGCGATGATCGTCGGTCCGGCAGTCTCCGGTTTCCTCTACAGCGCGTCACCCGCGCTCGCATATGGGTCGACTGCCGCACTCATCCTCGTCGGGATCATCGGCATCTTGCGCGTGCAGTACCTGCGGGAACCGTTGCCTCGGGATCCGGACGAGAAAGTCACGCTGCATTCGGCAATGGAGGGTCTGCGCTTCATACGCCGCACACCGATCCTCTTGGCGGCGATCTCCCTCGACTTGTTCGCCGTGCTCTTCGGTGGTGCGGTGGCGCTCCTGCCGGTGATCGCCGAGGAGCGCCTCGGCGTCGGCGACATCGCCTACGGCTGGCTCCGTGCCGCAGGTGGCATCGGTGCCGCATCGATGGCTGGCTTCCTCGCGCTGCGACCGCTGCGACGAAACGTCGGGCGGATGTTGCTCGTGGCCGTCGCGTTCTTCGGGATCGGCACCGTCGTCTTGGGGCTCACTCGTTCGTTCGTGGTCGCATTCATTGCGGTGCTCGTCTTGAACGCCGCCGACATGATCAGCGTGTTCATCCGCGGATCGATCGTCCCGCTCGTGACGCCAGCGGAAAAGCAGGGCAGGGTGTCGGCCGTCGAGAACGTGTTCATCGGTGCGACGAACGAACTCGGCGCGTTCGAGTCGGGCGTCGCCTCACAGGCCTTCGGCACACCAGCAACCGTCGTCGGTGGTGGCGTCGCGACCATTGCAATCGTCGGCATCTGGTGGATCGGATTCCCGTCGCTGCGACGAATCGACAAGTTCAGCGACCTCGAGGCTCCGGAGGCACGGTCGTGAAGCTCCGCACCGCCTGTCCGCTCGACTGTCCCGACACGTGCTCGCTCGAGGTGACGGTGGAGGCGGGGCGCATCGTCGACATCGACGCGGCACCCGTCGACGATTCGTCGAATCCGTTGACTGACGGATGGATCTGCAAGAAGGTCAAGCACCACGCCGAACGTGTCTATTCGCCCGAGCGCATCCTTCGACCACTCGTTCGTGTCGGGGCCAAGGGCGAGGGTCGATTCCGCGAGACCACCTGGGACGAGGCGATCGAGTTGGTGGCATCGCGGATCCGCGAGGCGATCGCCACCGACGGCCCGGGAAGCGTGATTCCGTACCTCTACAACTCCTCGTCCGCCCGCATCGACAAGAAGCGCCTCATGCCTCACCTGTTCGAGCGACTCGGGTGCCCGGAGGTCACACAGACGATCTGTGCGAGCACCAAGACGGCCGCGTGGGACTGGGCGTTCGGCACGATGTTGTCGAGCGACCCGCTCGACGTGGTGCACGCCAAGTTGCTCGTCGTCTGGGGTGGCAATCCGGGCGCGAGCAACACGCACCTCATTCCGCTCATCACCCAGGCTCGCAAGTCGGGTGCCGCGCTCGTCGTCATCGATCCTCGCAGGATCTCCGTCGCCGATCGCGCCGACGTGCACTTGGCGATCCGACCAGGGACAGACGTCGTGCTCGGCTACGCGCTCGCCAAGTGGTTGGTCGACAACGGCCGTGCCGACCGAGCGTTCCTCGAGCGACACACCGTCGGTTTCGATCGGTTCATGCGCGCCGCCAACGAGTGGCCGCTGGAGCGTGCAGCTGAGGTGTGCGGCGTCGATGCATCGTCGATCGCGCGTGTCGCCGAGATGATCGCTGGCACGAAGCCCGCGATGCTGCGCACCGGTTGGGGAATGGAGCGCAATCGCAACGGAGCAAGTTCATACCTCGCGGCGTATGCGGTCTGGGCGATCGCGGGACACTTCGGAGAATTGGGTAGCGGCATCCTGGACTCGACATCGAAGGGCTTTCCGAACTCGGTGCTCGTCGACTGGCCGGAAGGTGTCGAGCGACCCGCGCGCGGTGCGATCAACATGAATCGAGTCGCACGCGTGTTGAACGGCGACCGCGATGAGTGGCCAGTTGCGCCGCGAGTGCTCGTGATCCAAGGCGCCAATCCGGCAGTGACGTCGGTCGATCAAGTCGGCATGCTGCGCGGTCTGGCGAACGAGTCGGTGTTCACCGTCCTGCACGAACAGGTGATGACCGACACCGCCACCTACGCCGACGTCGTGCTCCCGGCGACGTCGCACTTCGAGATCGACGACGTCGTTGGTTCGTATGGCTCCTATACGGCACAGCGCAACTCCAAGGTCATCGACCGAGTAGGGGAGTCGAGGTCCAACGGCGAGGTTGCAGAGGCCCTCGCCGTCGCGCTCGGTTTCGACCGAGACGAGTTCGACGCCAGTGCCGAGGCGATCGAGGCACTCGTCGGTGAATCGCTGTGCACGGGTTCCGTCGTCGTGCGCGAGGCGGGATCGACGGTGCAGTTCAAGGACGTGTTCCCAAGCTTCGATGACGGCCGCATGCGGTTGTGGCGCGAGGACCATGAACTGGCGGGCCCACGCTTCGTCGAGCTCGTCGATGAGCGCCATCCGCTCACGTTGATCACACCGGCCACCACGTTCACCATCAACTCGATGTTCGCCGACACCGCGCCGCCTCCCGCCGTCGTCAAGGTTTCGCCCGCGGATGCCCGTGCACGCGGAATCGTGGACGGAGCACTCGTCCACGTGTTCAACGATCGCGCATCGATTTCGCTACCGGCCAACGTCGACGCCACGATGCGCGACGGTGTGTGTTCGATTCCGAAGGGCCTGTGGCGTCGTCACGTCGTCGGTGGATTGACGGCGAACGCCTTCGCCCCCGACACGTTCTCGGATCTTTCGGATGGTGCGTGCTTCAACGACGCACGCGTCGAGATTCGCGCGTCGTAGTCCAACTACGCTGGTCCTCGATGGCTGAATCCCCCAAGAAGCCTGGCATCGTTCACGAATTCAAGGCCTTCGTCAACCGCGGCAGCGTGGTCGACGTGTCGGTGGCCTTCGTCATGGGCGCGGCCTTCAAGACGGTCGTCGATGCATTCGCGGGTGACGGCAAGGACAACCAAGGGATCCTCGGCGGGCTCGTCGGTGCCATCTTCGGTGGTTCTCGACCGAACTTCAACGACAAGGGGCTGACGCTGAACGGGAGCTTCATTCCGGTCGGCGCGCTCTTCACCTCGGTGCTCAACTTCATGATCATGGGCGCCGTCATGTTCTTCGTGATCAAGGCCTATGGCCGCTTCCGCACGTCGCAGGTCGAGGAGACGACGAACGAGTTGTTGAAGTCGATTCGCGACGAGCTGCGGGATCAGCGAGGCTCGTGAACGTGCGACGGCTCGCCGCCGCCTCGATACTCGCAGCTGCACCGTTGCTCAGTGGATGTGGCGCGATCACGTCGCTGTTCGACTCGTCCAACCGTCTGGATGGTTTTGGTCGGATTCCGAGCGGGGAGTTCAACACCGTCGTGACGCTTCCCGATGGCGTGAGCATCGACTTCCCCGAGTTGATCGGTGACATGATCGGGCCACAGGTGTCCGGGTCGCGCGTGCTGATCATCGGCGACTCGATCATCGCGAGCACCTCGAGTCGTTACGGCAACGAGATGTGTTCGACGCTGACGAAACTCGGCTGGCAAGTCGCCGTCGAGGCCCAGGCAGGGGAGTTCATCGACTTCGCACCCAAGGTCGTCGGGCGACGACTCGAGGAGAGCTGGGACACCGTGGTGCTCTTCCTCGGCACCAACTTCGATGGCAACGGCAAGTACTACGAAGCGACGTTGCGCGAGACGCTGGCGGCATTCGGACCGACGCCGATCGTCGTGCTGACGACGGCCGAGTTCCGTCCCGCTCAACGCGAGGTGAACGAGATCATCCGTCGGGTCGCGCTCGACCACCCGCACATGACCCTGCTCGACTGGTCGCAGATCGCCAAGAACCCCGGCGTGATCGGTTCGGATGGAGTGCATCTCACCGCCAACGGCCGTGACGTCCTCGTCACTTCGATCGCCCGAGCGCTCGAGTTCGCGCCCGATCGCAACAACGGTGAGTGTCTCGAGTCGGTGTTCCGCAACGATTCAAAGGTCATCGGCGTGATGCCGGAGCCGTCTTCGGAGACACCGACGGAGACGACGGTCGTCGACCCCGCACAAACCACGCTGCCGTAGGCGAGACCACTAAGGTCGCGAGATGACTTCTCGCATGAACATCGGCTTGTTTTCCTCCACGATCGACGGATCCCTCGACGGGGTCGTCGCCGATGCCGCCCAGGCCGAGCGCGACGGGTTCGCCTCGTATTGGGTGCCCCAAATCTTCGGACCCGACGCTCTGAGCACGCTCACCGTGGTCGGTCGCGAGGTGCCGCGCATCGAACTCGGCACGAGCGTCATCCCGACCTACCCGCGTCACCCGATGATGCTCGCCCAACAGGCGCTCACCGCAAACGCCGCCTCTGGTGGTCGCCTGTGTCTTGGCATCGGTCTCAGCCACAAGGTCGTGATCGAGGACATGATGGGCATGTCGTTCGACAAACCGGTTCGCCACATGCGCGAGTACCTGTCGATCCTCATGCCGCTCATCGAGAAGCAGAACGTGTCGTTCACCGGGGAGACGTACTCGACCCATGCGGGTCTCGGCATCCACGGCGCCAGCAAGTGTGGGGTCGTCGTCGCCGCACTCGGACCGCAGATGCTCAAGCTGGCAGCCGGCATGACCGACGGAACGCTCACCTGGTGCACCGGTCCCGAGACGCTGCGCACGCTCACCGTGCCGACGATCACCGAGGCTGCCAAGCAGCTCGGCCGTCCCGCGCCGCGAGTCGTCGCCGCGCTTCCCGTGTGCGTGACGTCGAACGTCGCCGATGCACGTGAGCGTGCGGCAAAGATCTTCGCCGTCTACGGGCAGTTGCCGAGCTACCGCGCGATGCTCGACCACGAGGGTGCCGCTGGTCCGGCCGACATCGCGATTGCGGGTTCCGAGTCCGAGGTCTTCGAACGCATCGCCTCGCTCGAGGCGATCGGCGTGACGGACTTCGCCGCAGTGGAGTTCGGCGCGACGCCGGATGAAGCGGCTGCGACTCGTGCGGTGATGAAGAAGCTGATCGCGCGTTAGCGCAACGAGATCGGAGTGCCGACCGAGGCGTTGACCTCGTCGAAGAAGTCGTTGCCCTTGTCGTCGACGACGATGAAGGCGGGGAAGTCACGGACCTCGATCTTCCAGACCGCCTCCATGCCGAGCTCTGCATATTCGAGGACTTCGACCTTGGTGATGCAGTCTTGGGCAAGGCGCGCAGCTGGTCCGCCGATCGAGCCGAGATAGAACCCTCCGTAGGTCTTGCACGCCTCCGTCACCTGGCGCGAGCGGTTGCCCTTGGCGAGCATCACGAAGCTGCCACCGGCGGCCTGGAACTCACCGACGTAGGAATCCATGCGCCCTGCCGTCGTCGGGCCGAAGGATCCCGACGCCATGCCATCGGGCGTCTTTGCCGGACCTGCGTAGTACACGCAGTGGTCCTTCATGTACTGCGGAAGTCCCTGGCCCGCATCGAGGCGTTCCTTGATCTTGGCGTGCGCGATGTCGCGGGCCACCACCATCGGTCCGGTGAGCATCACGCGTGTCTTGACCGGATGCTTCGACAGCGTGTCGCGGATCTCGCTCATCGGCTTGTTCAAGTCGATCGACACGACCGTCTCGTGCAGGTCGTCCTCGGTCACCTCGGGCAAGAAGCGCGCTGGATCGGTCTCGAGTTGCTCGAGGAAGATCCCGTCACGGGTGATCTTTCCGAGTGCCTGGCGGTCTGCACTGCATGAGACCGCCATCGCCACGGGGCAGCTCGCGCCATGACGCGGGAGCCGGATGACTCGCACGTCATGGCAGAAGTACTTGCCACCGAACTGTGCGCCGATGCCGGTCTGCTGGGCGAGCGCGAGCACCTTGCGCTCGAGGTCCAGGTCGCGGAATCCGTGTCCGAGCGCGCTGCCGGTCGTCGGCAACGAATCGAGGTATCGAGCGCTCGCTAGCTTCGCGGTCTCGACGGCGAACTCTGCCGACGTGCCGCCGATGACGACGGCGAGGTGATACGGGGGACAGGCTGCGGTGCCGAGCGTCTTCATCTTCTCGAACAGCCACGGCAAGAGCGTCTTTTCGTTGAGGAGCGCCTTCGTCTCCTGGAACAGGTAGCTCTTGTTGGCCGAGCCGCCACCTTTGGCGAGGAACAGGAACTTGTAGTCGTCGCCGTCCGTGGCATGGATCTTGATCTCGGCGGGGAGGTTCGTGTTCGTGTTGCGCTCTTCGTACGTCGTGATCGGTGCGAGTTGGCTGTAGCGCAGGTTGCTCGTGAGGTACGTGTCGTAGATGCCACGAGCGATCGCCTCTTCGTCGCCGCCCCCGGTGAAGACGAACTGGCCCTTCTTCGCCTTCACGATCGCCGTCCCGGTGTCTTGGCACATCGGCAACACGCCACCGGCGGCGATGCTCGCGTTCTTCAGTAGGTCGAGAGCGACGAAGCGGTCGTTCGGACTCGCCTCGGGATCGCGCAGGATGTCGGCGAGTTGCTGCAGGTGTCCCGTGCGCAACAGGTGTGCGATGTCTCGCATCGCCTCGCGCGTGAGCAGCGTGATCGCCGCGGGGTCGACGCGTAGGAACTCACCGTGCGGTGTGGAGAAGGTGTCGACGCCGTCGCGCGAGACCAGTCGATACTCGGTCGTGTCGGGACCGAGGGGAAGCAGTTCGGTGTGGACGAATGGTGCGGGCTGTGGTGCGGTCATCGCGAGTGCCGACCGATGCGCCTAGACGAGCGCCGGCGTGCCCTTGAATGCGCCGGGATCTCCGGCGGCGGGGATCAGCGGCTTGGACCAGGCGACGGTGGTGGCGATCGTGGACGCCACCTCGCGCCATGCCTTCGGGTCCCAGCCCTCGGCGCTTGCGGGCACGGTTCCGTCGCCGCGCAGGAAGACGAACGCAGGAAGTTCGGAGAGCCCGAGCTGTTTGACGAACGTGCGGTCCGGGTCGGCGAAGGTGAGGAACTCGGTCGCGAGCGGTCCGAGGAACTGCTTGGCCTCGGGTGCGGTCGCGGTGACGACGAAGTTGACTCGGGTCGCGGCACCGGAGAACTGGCGCATGATGCGCGCGCAGGTGTTCAGGATCCAGGCACTCTCGTGGGTGTAGGGGTCGATCACGAAGCTCGTGAGATGGAACATGGTGAGCCATTCGCGCAGGGTTCGACCATCGGCGTCGATCGGGGTGAGGACGGTGTCGAGGGAGGGTGCGGTTGCCACGCCTGAAACGGTAGCAATGTTGGGTCTCGTCACCCGATATGGCCGTCGGCACATCCGTTCGTCCTCCCGCCGCATCGCGCCCTAGCCTTGGGCGCATGTCCGCACGCTCACGCAACCTGCCCCGCCGTTCCTGCCTGTCGATTCCCGGGTCGTCGGACAAAATGCTCGCCAAAGGACCCGGCATCCCCGCCGACATGGTGTTCTTGGACTTGGAAGACGCGGTTGCTCCAAAGGAAAAGGAAGCGTCGCGTCCACGCATCGCCGAGGCGATCCGTTCGCAGGACTGGGGCGACAAGGTGCTCTGCGTGCGCGTGAACGACTGGTCGACGAAGTGGACGGCATTCGACATCATCGAAGTCGTCGGCAAGGCGGGTCCGCGCTTGGACGAGATCATGTTGCCGAAAGTGGAGTCGGCGGCCCAGATCGTCGCCACCGACCTGCTCCTGCGTCAGGTGGAAATTGCTGCGGGTCTTCCCGTCGGGCACATCGGCATCGAAGCACAGATCGAGACCGCTCGCGGTCTCATCAACGTCGAGGAGATCTGCGCCGCGAGCCCGCGTCTCGAGACCATCATCTTCGGACCGGCTGACTTCGCGGCGAGCATGGAGATGCCGGTGCTGACCGGCGGCGTGCCGATCGAGGAGTATCCCGGCGACCACTTCCACTACGTGTTCAACAAGATCTTGATGGCCGGTCGCGCGAACTCGCTGCAGGTGATCGACGGTCCGTTCCTGCACGTTCGTGACTCCGAGGGTCTGCGCAACTATTCGTTGCGTGCCCGCATGCTCGGCTTCGACGGCAAGTGGGCACTGCATCCCGATCAGGTCACGGTGTTGAACGAGGTGTTCTCACCGACCCAAGAGCAGTTCGACCGCGCCTGGGAGATCATCGACGCCTACAAGGCGGCGACCGAGGGCGAGGGCAAGGGCGCCGTGATGTTCGGCAACGAGATGATCGACGAGGCGAGCCGCAAGATGGCGCTCAAGTTCATCTCGCGCGGCGAGCGAGCGGGCCGCGTCCGATCACCGAAGAGCTGACGTCTTCATGACGCGCCGCTTCGACGCGGTCCTCTTCGACGCGGGAGGAGTCTTCATCCTTCCCGATCCCGTGGCGATGTCGACCGCGGTCGCGCCGTACGGCGGAGACGCCTCGATTCCGGCGTTGATGCGCGCGCACTACGCGGGAATGGCGCGACTCGACCGCTTCGCCGCGCAACACGACAAGGACACGATCGACTCGTTCAGTTGGGAGCCGTATCGCGAGGCCTACATGGAATCGGTCGGCGTGCCCGAGCTCGATCGCCCCGCGGCACAGGAACGCGCGCGCAAGATGTTCTCGCCGTTCCTCTGGCGGTTTCCGATCGACGACTCCGTGGCTGCGCTCTGGCGACTCCACCTCAGCGGACTTCCGATCGGGATCGTGTCGAACGCGAGCGGCCAGGTCGAGGCCACGCTCGCTTCCCAGTGCGTGTGCCAGGTGGGATCCGGGGCCGGAGTTCCGGTGTTGATCGTCACCGACTCGCACGCAGTTGGCGTCGCCAAGCCGCATCCAGGCGTCTTTGCCGATGCGATTGCGTTGCTCAACTCGCGAGGGATCGCCACCGACCGCATCGCCTACGTCGGTGATTCATACGTGAACGACGTCGGGGGAGCGCGCAATGCGGGACTGCATCCGCTGTTGTTGGACCCGTACGACGACCACGCCGACTTCGATTGCGAGCGCATCACGTCGGTGCACGACGTGGCGAACTTCGTCTAGCGCTTCGATTCCTCGCACAGGCGTCGGGCGATCACCTTCAGGCACAGCGTCTCGTCAGCGCCCTCGAAGATCGACAGCACGCGGGCGTCCACGAACAACCGGGACACGGGGTATTCCTCGGCGTAGCCGTAACCACCGTGGATCTGCATCGCTTCGCGCGTCACCCACTCTGCCGCCTTGCACACGTAGGCCTTGACCATGCTCGCTTCCATCGCGCCTTCGCCCTTGCCCATCATCTTGGCGACGGCGTAGCTGAACTGGCGCGAGGCCTGGGTGATGACGGCCATCCGGCCGAGCTTCAACTTGGTGAGCTGGTAGTCGGAGATCGGGTTGCCGAACACCGTGCGGTTGTGTGCGTAGTCGGAGGCCGCGTCGTAGGCGGCCTGCATCACGCCCACGGCTCGCGCAGCCGTCTGCAGGCGTCCGTTTTCGAAGCCTTCCATTTGGTAGTAGAAGCCCTTGCCGAGACCGGCGTCGCCACCGATCACGTTGGCGTGCGGAACCCACCAGTTCTCGAGTGCGATCTCGTAGCTGT
>CAYXIY010000014.1:0-12388 GCA_964465475.1 uncultured Acidimicrobium sp.
CGAACAGCCCCGAGTTACGGTTGGTCAGGTGAGTACCGAGAAAGTCCTCAAGTTCTCAACCGAGCAGCCGATACCTCGGGTCATGGGACGGAGATCATGGACGGCGCGCGTCGCCGCACTGGTGGTGTGTGGGGTTTTTCTTCCGGTTGGCTTTGGCGTGCCGACTGAGGCGGTTGCAGTTGGGCCGAGTGACGACTACATCGTCGTGTTCAAGGACGGCACGGATGTCGAACGCAAGGTCGCCAAGGAGGCCGGACTCGGCAATTCCGTCACTGACGTGTTCACTGCCGCAGTCGACGGATTTGTGGCGGAACTTGATCCAAGCGACGTAGCCCGCCTGAAGCGTGACCGAGACGTTCTCGTCGTTGAACCGAATCGCACGATCTCACTCGACGACGTCGACGCCCAGGGTGCCGAAGGTGACGATGGAGACATTGGTCCGGACCTCAGTGACCTGATGGGCGCACCAATTCGAGGTCAGTACATCGTCCTGCTCAAAGACGATGTCTCTCCACGAGCGTTCGCCGACGAAGAGAAGGATGGCGGCATCAAGGTGCTGCACGTCTACACGGAGGCAGTAAACGGATTCGCTGCGGAGTTGTCCGAAGGCGACGTTGAACGACTACGTAAGGATCCCAGGATCGCAAGTGTTGAGGAGGACACGGTGGTCGTGCTCCAGTCCGACCAGACCTCGCCACCGTGGGGTCTCGACCGAATCGATCAACGAAGCTTGCCTCTCAACTCGCGCTACAGCTACAACGAGACCGGCACGGGAGTCACGGCATACGTCATTGACACGGGGATTCGTGCCGACCATGTTGATTTTGGTGGTCGCGTTCAGTCCGGCTTTACGTCGATAGGTGACTCCTACGGAACGACCGACTGTCACGGCCATGGCACGCACGTCGCCGGAACGGTTGGTGGAGCGACATGGGGGGTCGCCAAGTCGGTCTCGCTCGTGGCAGTGAGAGTCCTCGGTTGTTCTGGGTCCGGGTGGACGTCCGGAGTCATCGCAGGTATCGACTGGGCTGTTGGTCACCACGCACCGGGTACTCCGGCCGTTGCCAACATGAGCCTGGGCGGACTGCGCAGCATCTCCTTGAACGCGGCAGTTGCGCGTGGCGTCGCCGATGGAATCGTTTTCGTCGTTGCTGCGGGCAACAACAACCGTGATGCATGTTCGTATTCACCGGCGTCGGAGGCGACGGCTCTCACCGTCGGGGCCACCGGAAGTACCGATGTACGCGCGTCGTTTTCCAACTTCGGCGCCTGCCTCGATGTGTTCGCACCTGGCGTGAGCGTCGTCTCCGCATGGCGGACTTCGTCGTCTGCGATTCGCTCATTGTCCGGCACCTCGATGGCCTCGCCGCACGTTGCCGGCATCGTCGCGTTGTATTTGCAGTCCGATCCGACTGCCAGTCCATCGACGATCGCGACGCGAATCCGCAATGCGGCGACCCCCGACCTCGTCGTCAATCGTGGTACGAATTCCCCCAACCTTCTTGCCTTCACTGGCGGTGCGTGGGAAGCGCCGAGTCCTGTCGCTCCGTCCGCACCGACTGCGCTCACTGCGGTCGGCGCCGTTGAGTCTGCATTGTTGTCATGGACCGCCCCGACTCTGACCGGTGGAACACCAATTACTGATTACATCGTCGAGTATGCACTCACGGGAAGCAGCTCATGGACGACATTCGCCGACGGAACGTCGACGTCGACGTCGACGACCGTCACCGGACTTACCAACGGTCGGACCTATCAGTTCCGTGTGCGTGCTGTATCCGCAGGTGGCACGGGTGAGTCTTCTCTCACGGCGAGTGCGCCAGTGGGTGTGCCGGGAACGCCAACGAGTCTGGTGGCGGTTCCACTTGCGGCATCCGTGCGTTTGACGTGGAACGCGCCTGTTCAAAATGGCGGATCTTCGATCACCGATTACGTCATCGAGACGTCTGACGATGCAGGGGAGAGCTGGACGACATTCGCCGACGGAACGTCGACGTCGACGTCGACGACCGTCACCGGACTGACGAATGGCTCGAGTTATTGGTTGCGGGTGAGTGCCTCGAATGCACTCGGAACCGGAGCAGTCTCCGCACACGTGGTGTCAGTGCCGTGGGAAGTGTTGTCGCCGAGTGCGCCGCGCGACCTTGCCGTTACGACCGTACAGCTGACGTCAATCGGGTTGTCGTGGACTGCGCCGACGACCGACGGCGGTGGCGCAATCGTCGACTATGTGGTTGAATTTTCGAGCAACTCAGGGAGTACGTGGTCAACCTTCGTCGACGCACGGTCCACAATTCGCAGCGCGACGGTGACGGGACTAACGAGTGGAATTCGGTACTTGTTCCGGGTGAGCGCGGTGAACTCTGCCGGTCAGGGGACCGCGTCAACCCCGACATCGCTGGTTGCACCTGGAGTTCCAGGGCCTCCATGCTGTATCGATGACACCTTGATCGGTCCGCGTTACGTCGCTATTCGCTGGGGTGCGCCGGATTACGACGGAGGTGCCGCGATCACGAACTACGTGATCGAATACACCACTAACGACGGTGCCACGTGGACGACGTGGCCCGAGCCCCACGGAAATGGGACCTTGCGCACCATCACAGGCCTCGCCGATGGAGTTGCACACAAGTTCAGGATCAGTGCGCGAAACGCGCATGGCACGTCGGATCCATCGCCGGTCTCGGATGCGTACACGCCGTGGACCCCAGTTGCCCCTGGTGCACCATTGAACGTCGTCGCGAGCGCCCGACCGGGGCAAGTCGACCTCGACTGGGACGGACCGGAGTCCGACGGCGGAGATCCGATAACTGATTACGTAATCGACTACTCGACCGACTCCGGTTCGACATGGATCACAATTGCCGATGGGGTGAATACGTCGACGCTCGCCGCATTGCGTGGGCTCGTTGCGGGGACGACTCACATTTTCCGCGTCAAAGCCGTCAATGCGCGTGGCACCGGCCCGGCATCGACGCCGTCGAATGCGGTGGTCGTTGAAGCTCCGCTCGCCAACGATGCGTTTTCCGGCGCGCTGCGACTCGTCGATGCGAGTGGCAGCACGGCCAGTTCGACGATTGCAGCGAGCCGAGAAGTTGGTGAACCGAATCACGGTGGGTACAACCCGAGCGCCTCGATTTGGTATCGCTACACGCCAAGTTCGGCGGGTTCATTGATAGTCGACACCAGGACGAGCTCCTTCGACACGTTGCTTGGCGTCTACACCGGTTCGGCAGTCAACGCCTTGACGACTGTTGCGACCAACGATGACGCTCCCGGCGGGACATGGAGTCGCGTGACGATAACGGTTGAATCTGGCGTCACGTATTTCATCGCAATTGACGGCTACAACCGTCGGACTGGGTCGACGCTCCTCAACTGGGAGTTCACTCGAGCCCCTGATCCGACTGCACCTGGAGTTCCGCGCAACGTGCGTGCGAGCGCCGGCGACGGTCTCGCCACCATCTATTGGCAGGCACCAATGTCTGATGGCAATCGAGCAATCACGCAGTACACCGTCACGTCGAGCCCAGGCGAAAAGAGGTGTACTACGACCGGCGCGCTGACGTGCACGGTACGGGGATTAACGAATGGCGAGTCCTACACATTCGTCGTCGTTGCTACGAACGTCATTGGCGCGAGTGATCCGTCGAGTCCGTCCGAAGCTGTAGTGCCACGTGCGTCATCGACGCCTGACGTGTCGACTGCGGTCTGGGGACTTGACCGAATCGATCAACGTTCCTTGCCACTTGACGGCAAGTACGGTCGGTCTGCGAGTGGCACTGGCGTGACCGCATACGTGATCGATACGGGCGTATTGTCGACGCATTCGGAATTCTCCGGCCGAATACTTGCTGGCTACACGAGCATCAGTGATTCCTATGGCTCGGAGGACTGCAATGGACATGGCACGCACGTTGCTGGGACGATCGCTGGAACGAACTATGGCGTCGCGCCGAGTGCAGCGATCGTCCCCGTACGCGTCCTCGACTGCACGGGGTCGGGAACGACTGCAGGTGTGATCGCCGGCATTGATTGGGTCGTCAGTCACCACGTTTCCGGTTCGCCAGCCGTGGCCAACATGAGCCTCGGTGGAGGTCGGTCATCCGCCCTCGATCTTGCGGTTCAACGCGGCGTAGCCGACGGTGTCGTATTCGTCGTTGCCGCCGGAAACTCGAACAGCAATGCGTGCCTCACTTCGCCAGCCGGCGAGCCAGTCGCAATAACGGTTGGTGCGACAACGTCAGCGGATGCGCGATCCTCGTTCTCGAACTTTGGTTCGTGCGTCGACGTCTTTGCACCTGGCTCCAACATCACCTCTGCGTGGATCGGTTCATCGACCGCCAGCTCAGTCAAGTCGGGCACGTCCATGGCGTCTCCGCACGTGGCCGGCGTCGTTGCACTCGGTCTCGAGACCGCTCCAACGACGACGCCTGCCCAGATGGCTACGTGGATCACCAGCACGGCAACGTCAGGTGTACTCAGTGACGTTGGCAGTGATTCGGTCAACCTGATGCTGTATTCCCGCTTTGGCGTTGCACCACGCGACGCTTCTCCAGCAGAGCCACCGAGCGGTGGTGGCGGCGGTGGTGACGGAGGCGGCGGCGGTGGTGGTGACTCGGATGACGCTCCGACGACGACATTGCCCACAACGACCTTGCCCACGACGACGGTGGTGACGACAACGGTGCCGACGACCTTGCCAGCAGCAACGCCTCCACTCGTGTCGCGGCCGTCGAGCCGCTCAGGAGCTTCGGGCCCGCAGCCAGCAGGGACCAATAGAGTGCTCAACCCGATTCTTGGCTCGCCCCTACCGTCTCAGGCCGTTCCCGTTGCGACTCGCCCTGTGACGACGAAGGTCGCAGGTCAGAACGTCGTGTTGTCGACCAAAGCACCAGCACAGTCAACCGTGCACGTCTACCGTGACGGAATACTCGTTGCGAGCGTCCCAGCAGCAGCTGCGGGGTCGATCAAGGTTGCAAACTCCGAAGAAGGCACGCGGTCCTTCCAAATCGTCATCGTCGACAAGTCGGGCAACATGACCGTCACACCGAAGAAAACGGTGAAGGTGAAGAAGGCGTCGGTCGCGGGGAAGTAAGCAGTCAGCCGACGAAGGGTGCCCCGAGGAGCACCTCATTGATGTCGTAGCGACCATCGATGAGCGGCTCACCGGCCAGCGCGACGACTTCGATCGGTGAGTTGAAGCCGGGCAGGTCGACGGCGGGATGGGCGAGTGCGGAGAGTCCGACGGGCAGATTGACCGCTTGGGCCGCGGGCATGAGTGCCCCGACTCCGTGGGCAGCGTCGCAGAGTCGGGCGGCCATGTTGGGTGCCCAGCCGATGTAGTCCTGGCCTTCGAAAAGCATCGTGTCGCCGGTGGCAATGCCGATGCGCAGCGACAATGGCGCACACGCAACGCTCGCATGGCGCTGCAGTTCCATGGCGAAGGTGATCCCGTCGTGGGCCTCGACGGCCACCGCCATGAGACCGTCACCGAGGTACTTGTCGATGCGAACTCCTTGATGGGAGCCGACTGCACGCGCTACTGCGCGGAATTTGCTCAACAATTGCGCGGCATTGCCGTCACCGTGCTCTTCAGTGAAGGTGGTGAATCCAGAGAGGTCGACGAAGATGAACGTCCTTCGAAATCTCATACGTGGACCTCAGCCTAGGGGTGTGACTTCGGTCTTGGATGAGTGGGACATCTCGTCCGAAGTCGGTTATTTGCATTTCCTACGCGGATTTGGCAGAATAACGCCGTTGTAATTTCCCTGGTGTAAGTCGCAGTAGGGCAACCCACCAGGGTTGGGGAGGAACCAAGTACGTGGACGACGAGCAGATTGAGCTGAGTGCTGACCGCGCTTGGCAAGACCAGGCAAACTGCCTCGGCGTCGATCCCGACCTCTTCTTTCCGGAGCGTGGAGCCTCCACGCGGGAAGCCAAGGAAGTCTGCAAGGGCTGCGTCGTGCGCGACGAGTGCCTCGAGTATGCGCTCGCCAACGGCGAGAAGTTCGGTATCTGGGGTGGCTTGTCCGAGCGTGAGCGCCGCAAGTTGCGCCGTCAGCGCGCCCAGACCAACCGCAACATCGCCAGCGCCTAGTCGTCAGGCCCCGCGGTCGGCAAGACGCCGATTGCGTTCCGCAAGTCGCCACTCGATCGTCTTTTCGCCACTCAAGTCGAGTTCGCTCCAACGTTCGCGCGGGATGCGCGCGAGTGCACGTGCGGGGACGAGTCCGACGAGCTCTGCATGGTCGATCGGCGCAAGTGCGGCGACGGCGTCGTACGCCTCGGCTGGCCCCGTCACCTCGTGATCGATGAGATTCATCGACACCTGCGCATGCGGACCAACCTGCAGACCGAGCGTTCGTCGCTCGTTGGTGCGGATCGTCTTGGCGATGTGCTTCGCCGTCTCTACGGTCTGGTCCTTCAGCCACACGTTGTAGGCGATGAGGATCGGTCTCGCGCCGACGCATATCGCACCTGACCGAGGGTGCGGCTCGGACGGCCCGAAGTCGGGCTTGAGATCGACGAAGGCGTGCTTGCGAATGTAGGGGAGGGTGCGTTCTGGCCCGTAGAGGAAACACGGAATGCCGAGTTCGCTCGAAGCGAATTCGGCGAAGCGATTTCGTGCGGCGATCGCATCGTCGAATGACGACGGCTCGAGGGCGACGAACGGCACCACGTCGACGATGCCGACTCGGGGGTGCACGCCGTGGTGGTCGCGGATGTCGAACATCGCGGCCGCGCTCTTCGTGAGGATCCGTGCCGGGTCTTCGCCGGCCAGTGTGAAGACGCTGCGGTTGTGGTCGGCGTCGCTGTGCAGGTCGAGAAGGTCGGCTCCGAGCTCGGCGGACAATTCGTTGAGTTGGCTGGGGTTCCCGCCCTCACTGATGTTGATGACGCATTCGAGCATCCATGTTGCTTATCTCATCCGAGACCCCCAGTGCTAGATTGACGGCATGAACCTCGGTGGAACAGAACTCATCATTGTCGGCATCATCGTCGTGCTCCTGTTCGGCTCGCGTTTGCCGAAGATCGCGCGCAGCCTCGGCCAAGCGCAGCAGGAGTTCAAGAAGGGCCAGTCGGACACGTCCAAGTCCGCAGAGGCCCCGAAGAACGACACGCCGCCGTCGGCGTAGTTCCGACGCTCAGTCGTTCGTCACTCTGACACGACGGTTGAGCACCCGCTCCAGAAGCGAGCGCCGCTCCATCGCGGAATAGATGTTCAGTTCGTTGTCGTGTTTCTTCGACGGTGCGAACGAAATCGTGACGTCGTCGTCAGAGACGGACGTCTTCAGTTTCTTGACACGACCGTCTTGGGTTCGGTCGAGGCCGACCGCCACCCGCAATACTCCGGCAAGTGCACTCACGCGATGCTTGTCACCGTCGCCGAGGCGTGCGAACTCGGGATGGTCGTCCTTGGGAAGCCCCTTGCGGTGGTATCGAGCGACCTGGGCGATGATCTCGATGTCGCGATCCGCGAGCCCGACGAGTTCGGAATTGCGGATCACGTAATAGGAGTGCAGGTGGTGCTTCGAGTGTGAGATGACGACGCCGACGTTGGCGAGCAGGGCCGCGTATTCGAGCAGTCGTCGGTCCTCGAGGTCGACGCCGAGGTGGGGTTGGAGCGAGTCGAACAGGTTCGTGGCGATGCGGGCCACGTTCTCGGAATGCTCCGGACGGTCGTCGCAACGCTCCGCGAGCAGCCTCACGCTGCGCATCGACGCATCTCCCGATGAGCTCTCTGGTCCGATGCCACGACGTTGCAGAGTGTCGATGAGCACTCCTTCACGTAGTGCGTAATCGCTGAACGTGAAGGTGGCGATGCCGTACGTGTCGGCGAGCGCCTCGAGGATGATCGCCCCGGCGAGGATGATTTCTGCGCGCTTGTCGTCGAGACCGAACTTCTCGCGGCGTTCGTCGACCGTGGCGCACTTGGCGAGTTCATCGACGACCTCGGACACCTCTTGGCCGGTGAACTCGAATCGGTTCAAGTTCTTTGGCTCGGCGTTACCTCGCGTTCGTTGGATGATTCGCGCGACCGTCTCGGCGGTGCCCGACGAGCAGACAGCGATGGCAAAGCCGAGGTCGTGAACTTCGGATTGCAGGATCATGAGGGTGGACTTGACGAAGGCTCGACAGCTCGGCACGGCGCTCGGGTGGAGGGTGGCGGAGGAAAAGAAGCGGTCGGTGAGGCGAACCGCGCCGAGCTTGAAGCTGCGTGCAAGCAGCATCTCGTCGCCGTTGCCGATCACGACCTCGGTGCTTCCGCCTCCGATGTCGCACACGAACATCGATTCATCGTGGTTGCCGATCCCGTGAAGCACGCCGAGGTGGATGAGCCTGGCCTCTTCGATTCCGGAGATCGTTTCAATCGAGATCCCAGCCTCTTTCTTGGCCCGCTTGACGAAGTCGGATCGATTGCGAGCCTCGCGAATCGCACTCGTCGCCACCGCCCTGATCTCCGCGCCGTGGGATTCGGCGAGACGTCGCATTCGGCCCAGGCAGGCAATACCTCGCTCGATTGCGTCGGACTCCAACTCCTTCATTTCACCGGCGCCATGTCCGATGCGCACGGTCTCCTTTTCACGGGTGATGACTTCGAACCCGTTGGGGACCGCCTTGGCGATCACCATGTGGAAACTGTTTGTTCCGATGTCGAGCGCAGCGATGGTGGGAAGATCCGGGCTCGATGCCACGGTGCGAGCCTAGTTTGACTGGATCGTGAGCTCGATGCGACGACGCTTGGCGATGCGACGACGCTCCCGTTCGGAGCATCCGCCCCACACACCGTGATCGATGTGGTTCGTCAGTGCGTATTCAAGGCATTCGTTCTTCACCGGGCAGTGTGCACAGATCGCGCGAGCACGCTCGACGCCTGCGCCGTCCTGGGGGAAGAACACGGCGGGAGGGAAACTCCGGCAACTGCCGCGATCCATCCATTGCAAGGAACGATTCGTGTTCATCGGGGTTGGCATCACGGTATCCGATGTGTGCGCTGGGGGCGAAGACCTGACCGTACTTCGTGCCCGCCCGTTGGCGCGCAGAATCCCGCGGAAACTCGGGAAATTCCGCCGATAGCCTGAAGGTATGTCAGATGTCGCAGTCGTCAACGAACCACCGCGCGGACACGCGCGAATCGTCTATCTCGGACCTGTCTCGCCTCACTGGGAGGTGTACAGCGATTACGGCGACCAGAACCTTCTCGAGGAGTTCCGGGCGCGCGTCCTCGCTCGTCTGGTCCTCCTCCCACGCAACGATCCGCAGTTCCGCCGCAATCAGGAGCGCGTGAACCGAGATGCCGAGCGCGAGCGAATCAGCGTCGAATGGGAAATCGGCTGGGCTGACGAGTCGGCCTGACGAAGGTCGGTGGTCGCGTGTGAACGTCGCGCGACACCAAGTTGAACGAGCGGTAGCGGGAACATGATTTCTTGGCGACAACTCCTCCGTCGAGGAATCTCGTCGTTGGCGTCTTCCTACGATTCACCCATCGATGCACGATTCATCAATCGAGAGCTGAGTTGGCTCGACTTCAATTCCCGTGTGTTGTCACTTGCCACGGAGGGTGACGTGCCGCTCCTCGAGCGGTGCCGATTCGTCTCAATCTTCAGCTCGAACCTCGACGAGTTCTACCAAATTCGTGTCGCCGCGTTGAAGGACCAGATCGCCGGCGACATCGTCACACCCACGCCTGACGGGCGTACGCCTGCGCAGCAGCTCACCGAGATCAGGGAGCGCGCACAGGAACTTTCGACCACGCAAGAGCAGATCTGGCGAGATTCGTTGCGTCCACTGCTCGTCGAGCAGGGAATCTTCGTCAAGCACTGGAACGAGTTGTCGTCCATCGAGCAGTCCGAACTCAGCAGCCAGTTCATGGAGCGGATCTATCCGATCCTCACGCCCCTCGCCGTCGACCCCGCGCATCCATTCCCGTACATCTCCAACCTCGCGCTCAATCTCGCGGTCACCGTTCGCGACCCACGCAGCGGCGAGCAGCGTTTCGCCCGAGTCAAGCTGCCGGCGAACTTTCCGCGCTTCATCGCCGTCGGCGCGACGAAGACCTTCGTGCTCGTCGAGGATCTCGTCGTCGCGCACCTTGGTCAGTTGTTCCCGGGCATGACGATCGAACATTGCTACGTCTTTCGTGTCTCGCGCAACGCCGACCTATCGCTCGACGACGAGGACGCCGAGGACTTGCTCGCGGCGGTGGAGATGGAACTGCGTCGACGCAGGTTCGGTCGGGCGGTGCGCCTCGAGGTTCCACGTGTGATGTCGAAAGAAATGCTCCAGCTGTTGGTCGACGAACTCGAACTCGAACCCGAGGACGTGACCTTTCACGACGAGATGATCGGGCTCGGTGCACTCGCCGAACTCGCCTCGCTCGACGTGCCGAAACTTCGATACCGCCCGTGGCCGCCGGTGACTGCGGGCAGGTTGTCGGTGGCGGAGGAGGAGAGCAAGTCGATCTTCGACGTCATTCGAGAACGTCAGTTGCTGGTCCACCACCCACACGAGTCGTTCGCTTCCTCTGTCGAGTCGTTCGTCAAACAGGCTGCACTGGATCCGCACGTGCAGTCGATCAAGATGACGCTGTATCGCACCTCGGGTGACTCGACCATCGCCCGCCACCTGATCAAGGCGGCCGAACTCGGCAAGCAGGTAGCCGTCGTACTCGAACTGAAGGCTCGATTCGACGAGGCACGCAACGTCTCGTGGGCCAAGGAACTCGAGTATGCGGGCGTGCACGTCACCTACGGGCTCGTCGGTCTGAAGACTCACGCCAAGTGCATCCTCGTCGTTCGCAGCGAGTCAGGTGCACTTCGTCGTTACGTGCACATTGGAACAGGAAACTACAACTCCACGACCGCTCGGATCTACGAAGACATCGGGTACTTCACCAGTGAGGTCGAGGTCGGTCGTGATGCAACGGAACTGTTCAATTTCCTCACCGGGTATGCACACGCGCCCGAGTACAAGTCGTTGCTCGTAGCCCCACATCGCCTGAAGCCACGGATGATCCAATTGATCGACAAGGAGGCGACGTTCGGGGGCCAAGGGAAGATCACGATGAAGATGAACTCGATCTCGGATCCCGAAGTGATCGAAGCCCTCTATCGCGCATCCGAGGCGGGGGTGAAAGTCGAGCTCATCGTGCGGGGGATCTGCTGTCTTCGCGCGGGAGTCGAAGGACTCTCCGAGAACATCTCGGTTCGCTCGATCCTGGGACGCCAGCTCGAGCATTCCCGGATCTATCGATTCGAGCACGGTCTCGATGACGACGAGCCGTTGCACCTGATTGGCTCGGCCGACATGATGGAGCGGAACTTGAAGGGACGCGTGGAGACCTTGGTCCCGCTCACTCATCCGAAGCATCGGATGTGGCTCGACACGGTGCTCGGTTTTCTCATGGCTGACGACGTCGCACACTTTGCTCTCGGGTCCGACAATGAGTGGACGAGGGCTGGCACGGACGGCTTCGCGCGCGATGCCCAGAGCGATCTCCACGCCTGGGTGACTCGTACCCAGGTGCGCTAGACGCAGGCGTTGTTCACGCTCGCGTCACTTGGCGGCAAGCCCCGCGTTACTTCCGCACGATACGGTGAGGGGGATGGAAGAGCTGCGCAAGACGTTTCACCAGGAACTCGAAGACCTTCGTGGTCGAGTGGTTGAGCTCGGGAAGACCGTCATCGACACCATTCCCCGTGCGACGAACGTCCTCCTAGCCGGCGACCTTGAGGGCGCGGACTACCTCGTCCAGGCGGACGACGAGATCGACGCCCGTTCGCTCGAGATCGAGGAATTTTGCTTCCAGGAATTGGCCCTGCAGTCTCCGGTAGCGGGCGACCTTCGTCAGCTGGTGTCGATCATCAAGATTTCCGCCGAACTCGAGCGTTCAGCAGACCTCGCCGTCAACATCTGCAAGGCGGCACGTCGCATCTACGGTCATGACATCGATCCAGTGCTGCGCGACTTGATCAGCAAGATGAGCGAGCAGGCGCGTCAGTTGTACAGCGCGGCGATCGATGCGTTCGCAACGAATGACGCGCCGAAGGCGGCAGCGCTCGACGACATGGACAGCTATCTCGACGCGTTGCACCGTCAATTCATCCAAGAGATCTTCGAGTGTCATTCGCGGGAGACCATCGACCTTCAGGTCGCCGTGCAGCTCGCCGTGGTGTCACGCTTCTACGAGCGCATCGGCGACCATGCGGTGAACATTGCGGAGCGCACGCGCTTCATTCTCACCGGATGGGTACCAGAGTTGAAGGGTGCGACGCGATTCAAGAATCGACAGAGCGACGGCGAGACGCCCAAAGTCATCTTGTGACCACGGCCAAGAACGCGCCGACCGTCTTCATCGTCGAAGACGAGGATGCCTTCATCGAAG
>CAYXIY010000014.1:12488-23785 GCA_964465475.1 uncultured Acidimicrobium sp.
GCCAAGAACGCGCCGACCGTCTTCATCGTCGAAGACGAGGATGCCTTCATCGAAGCGCTCGACATCGGACTCCAGCGGGAGGGCTTCAGGGTGGAGATCGCTCGCGACGGCGCAGAAGCGCTCCTCAACTTCGAGAGCGTAAAGCCAGACATCATCCTTCTTGACGTGATGCTGCCGAAGGTGTCTGGGACCGACGTGTGCAAGGAGATCCGCAAGAAGAGCCAAGTGCCGATCATCATGGTGTCGGCCAAGGGTTCGGAAATCGACACCGTCGTTGGGCTTGAGGTCGGCGCCGACGACTACATCGTGAAGCCGTACCGGCTGCGCGAACTCGTCGCGCGGATCCGCGCGGCGCTCCGTCGAAGTTCGTTGACCGAGAGCGAGATCGATGAAGTCGGCATCGGAACGGTGCGTGTCGGGGACGTACAGATCGACCCGGAACAGCACATGGTCACCGTTCGTGGCACGGTGACGAAGTTGCCGTTGAAGGAGTTCGAATTGCTGTACGTGTTGATGGCGAACGCGGGACGAGTGATGACACGTGAAAACCTGATCGACCGCGTGTGGGGTTCCGATTACTACGGTGACACGAAGACGTTGGACGTGCACATCAAGAGGCTGCGATCCAAGATCGAGGTCGATCCCGCGAACCCGGTCAACGTCGTGACCATCCGTGGCCTCGGCTACAAGTATGAGAAACTGAACGCATAGTTCAGCGCAACACCGGACTCCGACCAGCGACGCCACTGACGCGCCTGAAGCGCGTCCACATCTGGACCGTGGCCGGAGAAGCGGCGTTGGCAGTTTCGCTCGCGGACTCGATGTTCCTCTCCGTCAGTCCCGACGCTGCGAGGGGCAAGGTGCTCGCATTCCTCGCGTTCAGTTTCGCTCCCTTCGTCGTCCTCGCCCAGTTCATCGGTCCGTTTCTCGACAGGACGCCGGGTGGTCGGAGAGCGACGATCGTCGTGCTGTCGTTCGCCAGGGCCGGACTCATGGTTGCGATCATGAGATGGATCGACTCACTGACCCTCTTCGCCTTGATGTTCGTGGTCCTCGTGCTCGCCAAGGTGTACAGCGTGTCGCGATCGGCGGTGATGCCGACCGTGGTTCCGTCGCCAGATCACCTGATGGCGACCAACGGACAGATCGGTCGACTGACGGGCATCGTCGGAATCGTCGCGGGTGGGCCTGCGGCACTGCTTCAGATGATCGACTCACGGGTCTCACTCGCGTTCGCCGCACTGTGCTTCGTACTTGCGGGCATCCTTGCGCTCTCCCTTCCGCGGGGCGTCGCAGGTGCCCGCACCCCTGAGTCCGCTCTCGAGCGGAATGAGTTGCACTTGCCCGCGGTCACTCGTGCAGCGCTCGTGATGGCGGCGCTCAAGATCGCCAATGGCTTCCTGTTCTTTCACCTTGCTTTCTGGCTACGTACGGAAAAGGCGGGGACTGCGTGGTTCGCACTTGCCCTCGCCGTCGGTTCGATCGCGACGTTGGTTGCGAACTCCATAGCTGGACTGGTTCGTCGTGCGGTTCGCGAGCACTTCGTGCTCGAGGCTTCGCTCGTGGTCGTGGCAATCGTCGGTCTCGTCAGCGCATACGTCGGGAGTATCACTGCAGGAATCGTCCTGACTGGAGTGATCTATGCGGTCGGGTCGCTGGGCAAGCTTGCCTTCGAGTCGATCTTGCAGACCAATGCGCCCGATGCCAACCGCTCGCGTGCCTTCGCCCGCTACGAGACGCGCAACCAACTCGCCCAGGTGGCGGGTGGATTCGTCGCCGTCGCGCTCACGCCGAGCGGACCCGTCGGCTTTGCAATCATCGGTGTCGTCGGCCTCGTCGCAGCCGTGACCTACGCCGTGCGTTACTGAAGTTCGATTCGCGCGAGCCAGAGGCCGGGTGCGTCGAGCTCGCTCGGCGTGGGCAGGTTCCCCGAACGTGAAAAGAGGGCGGCGAGGCCATCGGTGCCGGCGCGTTCGACGACTCCCTCGACGAACGCGTGGCCGCGTTCGACTTGGGCCTGAGTGAGGCGCAGACCGAGGAGTTGTTCGACGAACGTGTCGCTCGGAGAGGCTTCGACTCGGCGCCGGCGAACGGCTTCGGCGATCTGGTTGCCGTTTCCGAGCACTGACGTGGACACCGCATCTACCGAGTGGTCGACGTAGCCGATGATCGCAGCAATCATCGCGTCCAGGGACGGAGCAAGGTTCTCCTGACGGGGCGACTTGACCGCTCCGAGGATGATCGAGGGATCGGTGAAGAACTTGTTCATCATCGCCATCGGATCGGACTCGCCGAGGTCCATCGACGTGAGTCGCTCCATTAGTGCGTTCGGATTCGGAGAGAAGCCGGCGACGTAGTGGCGGATCGCAGACGAGACGGTGTCGCGAACGTGCGAGATGGACAACACGGCGTGCGACGTGAGTTCGCTGATCAAGACCCACATTCGCATGTCATCGACGGCGATGCTCCAGTCGTCCGCGAAACGCTCGATGTTCGGTGCGACGATGAGCATCGGCGTCTGTGGTTCTCGGGGCAGGGGTAGGTCGTATTGACCGAACGCGCGCAGGGCCAGTTGCCCGATCATCGTTCCGACCGACATGCCCATCATCGCGGGACCCATCATCTTGTTCAACGACGCCATCATGTTGGCCATCGGGTCGGGGTCCGTCGACGAATCGTCGCGCGTCGAGGTGAGCGATTCGGCGAGTTCGGTGAACATCGGTCGATAGGCGGCGATGGTGTGGTGCGTCCAGGTCGAACGATTGACGATTTCGATCTTTGGTGGCGCACCGAGCGGTGCGGTGGCGAGTCCGGTGTGGTCCCGCACCCGTTGGTCGGCGATGGGCAGCAGGCGTTCGAGGGCGACACGGCTGGCCGGGTCGACGTTCGGCTCGGAGTTGGTGCCTTCGGTGGCCGTCATCAGCGCCACTTGGCGTGCGACGTCCCACTGCAACGGCCCTTGGGACGCCATTTGGCGCGCCAAGTCACCGAAGAATGGCATGCCAGGAAACGGAGAGTCCTCAGGGCTGTTCGACATCGAGTTCCAGCCTAAGCACCGAAGATCGAAGAGCGCTTGCCGGAATCAAC
Organism: uncultured Acidimicrobium sp.; assembly: GCA_964465475.1. Lineage (GTDB taxonomy): Bacteria > Actinomycetota > Acidimicrobiia > Acidimicrobiales > Ilumatobacteraceae > UBA3006. The sequence continues at coordinate 15,576 of CAYXIY010000014.1, forward strand.
CAATGCGCGCCGTCGCGCTCGACGCACCAACCGAGGAGAGCACCGGCATTGTCGAACACCGCACCTCCGTGATGAGAGGCTTCGAACGGCTCGAGAGGGATGCGAGTGCGTTCGGTGGTCGACGTCGAAGTACTGATGTGGCTCATCTCGATGCCGAAGTTTGCCGTGGCGACCCACACGGGCTCGCCGGGGGAGACTCGTGCTGGGGCGATCGGCGTCAGGTCGACCGAACGTGAAGCCGTCGATCTCGCCATGTCGACGACCTTGAGCACCGTCACACCGAGGTACTCGTCGACGTCGACGACTTGTGCGTCGTACTCGGACGAACCTGGGGTGCGAACATGCACGGTCTGGCCGACCTGGGCACCGTCAATCACGCTCAGCAGAAGGCCTGATTGCGTGACTGCCGCGGCGATCGGATTGCCGTCGACGTCGATGCGTGGCGGAGCTGTAGGGGCGGGACCGGCGCTTGGGGCGGGTGCCGACACCGTGGCGTCGGGCAACACCGGATTCGCCACGAGGACCATCGCGGCCGACAGGGCGACGCTCGTCAACGCCGTGAAGACGGTGAGCTGACGAACCGTCGAGCGCTCGAAATGAGGCGTCTGGGCCGCGGACGCGCGTTGCGCGTGCTCACTCGGATGCAGCCAGGGTCGCTCGTACGGCGGAAGTGGCGCATTGAACAGATTTTCACCGAGTTCGTCGTCGCCTTCGGACACGAGCGAAGGCTAGTCAAGTCGTTCGACGAAGTGTCGTCGTCGCACTCGGGTACGCTTTGGTCGTGACCACGCGCCGATTCTTCGACAACGGCGACACACTCATTGAACTCACGAACGAGACGTTGAACGTCGGTGAGCTCTACGACTGGTCCGTGTTGGCGCGATGTGGTGCGGTCGTCGTGTTCTCTGGAACCGTGCGAGACCATTCGGACGGTCGCAGCGACGTTCGCTCGCTCGCATATGAGGCGTACGAAGAGCAAGTAGTCCCGAAATGCCTGGAGATCGCCAAGGAGATGCGCGCCACGTGGCCGACACTCGGTCGAATCGCCCTCGTCCACCGCGTCGGCGAGCTCGCGCTCGGAGAATCGTCGGTCGTGATCGTCGTCTCGTCGCCACATCGACCAGAGTCGTTCGAAGCTGCACGATTCGGGATCGATGCACTCAAGGCGTCGGTTCCAATTTGGAAGAAAGAACAATGGGGAGATGGTGGCGACTGGGCGCTCGGTGCACAGCACATCACCGACGTGAAGAAGTTGAACGACGTGAGCGGATCGTGATGGTTGCGTTCGGAGCAGTGACGATCCTGTTCGCGACGATTTCCGTCGTGTCTGCACTCGCACTCGCGTTCCTCGTGTACCAAAATGCACCGCCGACGACGCGGACGAACGGGATGGACGCCTTTCATCGTCACCTGGATGCCCTGTCGGACGACTCCCGAGCCCACCTCCGCCAGCAACTGCGCGAATCGCGCGAGCGACAAGGCCGCAGGTAGCCATGGCACGCGACCTCGCCATCGACCTCGGGACGGCCAACACCCTCGTCTACATGCAGGGCAGGGGGATCGTCATCAACGAGCCGTCGGTCATCGCCGTCAACCGTCGTACCGGCGAAGTGCTCGCCACCGGGGAAGAAGCCTCGGGAATGATCGGACGCACCCCTGGCTACATCGTGGCAGTGCGACCACTGCGCGGTGGGGCGATCACCGACTTCGAGATCACCGAGAAGATGATTCGACTGCTGCTGCAGCGAGCCGGAGTCTCCCGTTTCTCGAGACCGAAGGTGCTCATCTGCGTGCCGTCGGCGATCACCGAAGTCGAGCGACGAGCAGTCACTGACGCAACGCGACGCGCAGGTGCTGCCGATGCACAGTTGCTGGAACAACCGATGGCCGCTGCGATCGGCGCCGACCTTCCGATCAACGAACCCGTCGGCAACATGGTCATCGACATCGGTGGTGGGACGACGGAGACGGCCGTCATCAGTCTCGGTGGAATCGTCGCGCTCGAAGCAGTCCGCGTCGGCTCGTTCGACATCGACGCAGCGATCCAAGCGCACGTGCGACGCGAACATGGTCTCGCAATCGGTGAGCGCACCGCAGAAGAGATCAAGAAGTCGATTGGCAGTGCGATGCCGACGCCGAACGAGCGCGACGCCGAAGTTCGCGGCCGTGACTTGGTGAGCGGATTGCCCAAGACCGTGATCCTCACCCCGCAAGAGATCCGCGAGGCGATCGAGGACGTCGTCACCCAGATGGTCGACTCGGTGATTCGATGCCTCGCCGTCGCGCCGCCGGAGTTGTCGCAGGACTTCCTGACCCGGGGCATGTATCTCGTGGGTGGTGGATCGATGCTGCGCGGACTCGCCGAGCGCATCGAACGTGACACCAAGGTGCCGGTGAACATGTCACCCCAGCCACTCGAGGCCGTGGTGCTCGGTGCGGGTCACTGCGTCGAGAACTTCTCCGCCCTGCGTGGGATGTTCATGGACTCTCGCCGCTGAGGCGAGGTCAGGACTTCTTCACCAGCCGAGTCAGGCCTTCCTGGACGACCGTGACGGCGAGCAGCCCGTCCTGGGTGAAGATGTGGCCCTCGGCAAGTCCGCGAGCATTCGACGTCGAAATCGAGGTCTGCTGGTAGAGCATCCATTGGTCGGCGCGAAACGGACGGTGGAACCACATTGCATGGTCGAGGCTCGCCATCTGCACCGAGCCATCGAACCATCCGATGCCGTGGGGCAAGAGGGCAGTGTCGAGAAGCGTCATGTCGCTCGCATACGTGAGGATGCAGGAGTGCAGCACGGGATCGTTCGGCAGCGTGCCGTCCGCACGGATCCAGACTCGCTGTCCCGGCTGCGGATTGCCCTTGCGCGAGAACGGATCGCCGTCGACGTAGCGCTGGTCGATCGGCCGTGGGCGGTCATACCACTCACCGAGCATCTCCTTGAACGGCGCCATGCGCGTCTTGTAGTCGGGAAGTGACTCGGGTGGTGGAGTCGTCGGGTCCATCGTGATGTGGTGGTCGAGGCCAGACTCGATCTTCTGGAAACTTGCCTGGAGGTTGAAGATCGGCTTTCCGTGTTGGATGGCCACGACGCGCCGGGTGGAAAAGCTCTTGCCGTCGCGCAACCGGTCGACTTCATAGAGGATCGGCACGCCAGGGTCGCCTGAGCGCAGGAAGTAGGCGTGCAGGGAGTGCACGAGTCGGTCGGGTTCGTCGATGGTGCGCGTGGCTGCGACGAGTGCCTGACCTGCGACCTGGCCGCCGAAGACCCGCTGGCGATTCTCGTCGGGCGACTGCCCGCGGAAGATGTTCACCTCGATTGCTTCGAGGTCGAGGAGGGTGACGAGATCTTCGAGGGGAGTTGGCACGCGTCCATGTTGCCAGCACGAAGGCTGCTTTGCACGGTGCGCTAGCGTGCCACGCATGGCGACGCACACTTCGAGGACATTTCCCGCGGGATTTACGTGGGGAACTGCGACCGCGGCACATCAGGTCGAGGGAAACAACTGGAACAACGACTGGTGGGACTGGGAGCACACACCGGGAAGCCCGTGTGTTGAGCCGAGTGGCGACACCTGCGACCATTTCAATCGCTATCCGCACGACATTGCGATGCTCAAGTCCTGGGGGTTCGACACCTACCGCTTCAGCGTGGAGTGGAGCCGAATCGAACCCGAAGACGGCGAGTTCTCGCAGGCCTCGCTCGACCACTACAAGAAGGTGGTGCAGTGCTGTCGTGACAATGGGATCACTCCGGTCGTCACGTTGCACCACTTCACCACTCCGCGATGGGTCGCCGCATTGGGTGGCTGGGGCAACGATTCGACGGCAGACCTCTTCGGACGGTTCTCGGACAAGGTAGCGCGCGGGCTGGGTGACGAAGTCGGGATGTGGTGCACGATCAACGAGCCGAACATGGTCTCCACCATCGGCTATCTCTTGGGTGAGTTCCCGCCAGGCAAGAAGGACCGTGCGCTTCGCGAGAAGGCCAACGAAGTCTTCTGTGAGGCCCATCGCAAGTCCCGCGATGCAGTGAAGTCCGTGTCGAGTGCTCCACTCGGCATCACGCTCGCGATGCAGGAGTACACGCTCGCCGGTGACACCGAGGACGACTTGCAAGCGGCCGCGGCACATCGTGATCGCGCGTGGGCCGGACTCGAGGATCCATTCCTCGAGGTGGCGCGTGGAGACGACTTCTTCGGCGTCCAGACCTACACCCGCGAAGTGATGGATCGCGATGGTCGCACGAAGCCCACGCCAGACATGCGACTCACGATCATGGGTTATGAGTTCCGACCGTCGGCTCTCGAGGCCTGCCTGCGACGAGCCTGGGAACAGACCGGTCACGTTCCGCTCATCGTCACCGAAAACGGCGTTGCGGCGACCGACGATCGTGAGCGCATCGAGTTCGTCCACGATGCACTCGAGGGAGTGCTTGCGTGCATCGCCGACGGGATTGACGTCCGTGGATACACGTACTGGACGCTGATGGACAACTTTGAATGGACGCGCGGCTACGCGCCGATCTTCGGCCTGTGCGCCGTCGACCGTGCGACGCAAGTACGTACGCCAAAGCCGAGCGCACATTGGCTCGGACGAGTCGCCAAGGCGAACGCACTCATCGGCATCGACGACTGATGCTCGAGCGCGAACTGCGCGACGTCGCGCTGTCGACGAAGGGATTCATGCCACCTGAGGAGGGTGACGCCCTGTACGACGCAGCCATGCTCGCGGTCGAATCGTTGCCCAACCTGAACATGGTCGAGGTTGGTTCGTATTGCGGTCGCAGCACCGTCTGGATCGGCGCCGTGGCACAGCGTGCAGGCGTGGTGTTGTATGCCGTCGACCACCACGGTGGGTCCGAGGAGAACCAGCCCGGCTGGGAGTGGTTCGACTCGTCCGTCGTCGACCCGGAACTTGGTCGCATCAACACGCTTCCGTTCTTCGAGGACACGATGCGCCGAGCTGGTCTGGACGACTCCGTCCGCGCCGTCGTCGGAGAGTCGGCCACGATCGGTGCGTCGTGGAGCGAGCACCTGTCGTTCCTCTTCGTCGACGGCGGTCATGGCAGGGAAGTGGCACGCGGCGACTATGCGGCGTGGCACCGACACGTTGCCGTGGGTGGCGTGATGGCCGTGCACGACGTGTTCGTCGATCCTCGTGACGGTGGGCAGGCTCCGTATGAGGAGATCTACCTACCGGCGATTTCGACCGGAGGATTCGTCGAGGTCTCGAGAACCGGTTCGCTCAGGGTCTTGAAGCGCACGTCCTAGTTGCGCGCAAAGCCTGCGATCTCGTCGGCAAGTTGCACGTCGAGTGTGCTCAGGCCCCGAATCGCATGCGTCGTCAGTCGAACGGTGACCCGGTCGGGATAGCGGATGTCGAGGTCTGGATGATGATTGAGTCGCTCCGACGCGGCGATCACCAATGTCACGAAGTCGGCGATCGCCGAGAAGCTGCCCAGGCGGAACTCGCGAACGATGGTCGAGTCGATGATCGTCCAGTCATTCAGGCTCGCGGTTGCACGTGCCTCGTCGACGCTCACCGGCGTGTACTTCATCGTCGTCAGTCGATGACGCTCGAGTCGAGGAACAACGCGCTCGCGGGAGTGGCGTTCGAGATCGCATCGGCGGCGAGGATGATGGCTGCACCCGTGTACGCGCTGCACTCGTCGGCCGGGAACACGATTCGGTTCGGATAGACGATGCCCGTGAAGTACGCGCCGCTCTCTGTGCGGTGCGCACGAGTCCACAGCAGCAACTCCTTGGCACGTTCGAGATCGCCTGCTGCGGCGTGCGCGAGCGAACACTCTGCGGTCTCTGCGGCGGTCACCCAGTCCTCGTCATTGACGCAGCGCACGCCCCGACCGTCGATGATGAATTCGTCCCACTTGTCACGCAGTCGTTGCTTTGCTTCCACTCCCGTCGTCGCTCCCGTGAGGACGGGGTAGTACCAGTCCATCGCCCAGCGATCCTTGGGTTCGAAGGCGTTCGCGTCGGTGTTGATCGCCAGGTCGATTGCGTCGGCGGCGGCGCGCCATTCGGGTTGGTGGTCGCCCAAGATTGCTCCGACGTTCGCGCCACAGTGCAGTGCGTGGCGGATCGAGGACGAACCCGTGAGCAGTGAGTAGTCCCACGGCGTGGCGTCAACCTCGCGTGCCCACAAGATGGTGCCGTCGGCCTTGCGCATGTCGAGTACGAATCCCAACGCCTTCTTCACGGTCGGCCACATCGAGGCGACGAAGTCGAGGTCGTCCGTCGACAGCCAGTGGTGCCACACTCCCGTGGCGACGTACGCGCAGACGTTGGTGTCGAGCTTGGCGTCCTCGAGTGTTCCGTCCGGCATGTAGTAGTTGTGCCAGCTGCCGTCGGGACGCTGCGTCGCGGTCAGCCACTGATAGGCGCGGCGAGCCTCGTGATGGAATCCCATGACGTCGAGTGCCATTGCGGTCTCGACATGGTTCCACGGATCGCAGTGACCGCCGTCGAACCACGGGATCATTCCGTTCGGTCGTTGAAGTGACGCAATGGATCGTGCGGTCGACATCAACTCGTCATGCGAGATGATGTCGTCGAGCTGGTCGTTGTGTTGGCCGAGCATCGTCATCGCACGTCACCTCGCATCGGCTTGGTTGCGTACACGATGTAACTCTTGCCGAGAACGGGAGCGAGGAGACGCTCCAGCGTGCGCGTGAGCCGCGGGGCAGAGACGATGTCCCACTCGAGGAAGCGCTTGTAGGCGTTCACGAGCCGATGGTCCTCGCGAGCCGGTCCGACGGCGCAGCGAAGCCACCAGTAAGGCGAGTGCAGTCCGTGCGCACGGTGTTCGCCGCGGACCTTCAGTCCCGCCGCGCGCACCTTCGCCTTCAGTTCGGTCGCGCTGTAGATCCGCACGTGTCCGCCAGGAACGAACGGCGCGTGATATTCGTCCGAGAGCATCCAGTTGATCTTCTCCGGCAGCCACGACGGTACGGTCGCAGCGAGGATGCCACCGGGCTTCAGTACACGGGCGAACTCGCCGAGTGCGCGAACGTCGTCCTGGATGTGTTCGAGGACCTCCGACGTGACGATGGCGTCGAATGAGTCGTCGGGGAACGGCAACGCCGTCGCATCGCCGCGCATCACGCCGGTCAGGTTTTCTGCAGCGATCTCACCTGCTTCGAACATCGCGGCGAACGTTGCTCGCGTGGACTCGACCTCGTGTTCGGCATAGTCGAGAGCGACGACGCGGGCACCCCGTCTGGCGGCCTCGAAGGCATGACGGCCAAAGCCGGCACCGGCATCCAACACCCGGTCGCCGCTGCGAATGGACAACTCGTCGAAGCGAATCGTGAGCATGGCTCAGCCCTGCCTGCGTCGGAGTTTGGCGACGTTGTGCGGCATCGAGAGGACTTCGCGGTATTGCTCGACGGTGAGCGACGCGCAGTGGCGCCAACTCCACCGCTCGACGACTCGCGTGCGCCCGGCGGCTCCGATGCGGGCGCGCAACTCGGCGTCATCCATGCCGCGACGGATGGCTGCGGCGAGCGCATCACTGTCTCCGGGCGGGCACGAGAGCACGGTGTCGCCGTCGGTGCCGGTGACCTCGGGGAGCGCGCCACCTGTCGTGGCGACGAGGCAGATGCCGGTCGACATCGCCTCGATGGCGGGGAGGCTGAAGCCCTCGTAGAGGCTGGGGACGACAGCAAGTTCGCTCTCTGCGTACATCTCGACGATGCGCTCGTCGCTCACACCCGAGACGAACGAGATGCAGTCGAGCAAGCCGAGCGAACGGATGAGGTCCATGCTTGCTCCCTCGCGTGGCTTGCCGATGATCGTGAGGTGGACGTCGCGCTCGGTGCGGATCTTGGCGAGCGCCTCGAGCAGATACGACAGCCCCTTGAGGGCGACGTCGGCGGATGCCGTCGTGATCAGATGGCCAGGTTTACGAACGATGTGCGGCTTCGGGGTGAACAAGTCGGGATCGACTCCGACCGGTACGAGTCGCATCCTGTCCATCGACACCTTCATGTCGTCGTGGATGTCGTTGATCGAGTTCTCGCTCACGACGACGACACGAGGCATGCTGCTCGCGACCTTGCCCTGCATGTTGACGAACGAGTACCAGCGGCCGATGGCGCGGCGCTTCCAGAAGTTCGGCGCGTGGTCCATCTCGAGCTTGCGGTCCTTGGTGATCGGGTGATGCAGCGTGACGATCGTCGGGAACATCTTTT
>CAYXIY010000015.1:0-22904 GCA_964465475.1 uncultured Acidimicrobium sp.
ATCACGCACGAGTCGCCGAACTATCACCGCTCCTAGCGGTTCGTTTCGGGTCTATTTCAGTTTCTCGAGCATCTCGCCCATTTGGCGGTGCACGAGGTTGATCGCCTGGAGCGGTCTGATCATGACCCTGAACTCAACGATCTTGCCGGCGTCGTTGCAACGGATGATGTCGACGCCGTTCACGTACTTGCCCTCGACGGTGGTCTCGAATTCGAGGACCGCGGTGTCGCCAGAGAGCACCTGCTTGGTGTAGCGGAACCCTTTGGACGAATCACCGGTCGACGACGTCTTCTCGCCGGGCAGTGTCTGACCCGCTGCAGAGAGATAGAGGGTGGTGATGGCCTTGCCGGCCTGTGGGGTGTAGACGATCGGCGAATAGAACACGACGTCGTCGTCGAGCAGTTCATCCAGTCCACCTGGAAGTTGTCCCCGCATGTGCAAATGCCAGCGTTCGATGACGTCGTGGATCATGGTTCCCCCTCGATCTCCCACGCTATTGGACTAGGTTTCCTGCGTGCGCATCCAGCGATTCTCCGAGCACACCGCAATGCCGTGGGCGAACGGTCGTGGAACGAGTTACGAAGTCGCTCGCAGTGGCGGATCCGACTGGCTCTGGCGCGTGGCGATCGCTCCCGTCGTCGAACAGGGCCCGTTTTCGATCCTCCCAGGAGTCGATCGACAACTCGTCGTGATGGACGAGGCGCCACTCGAAGTGACGATCGACGGGGTCACGCGACTCGTCGGCCAGGGTGAGATGGCGTCCTTTGCCGGCGAGTCCGACGTCGTCGCCAGAGTGCCGCGGGGTGCAACACGGGACTGTGGATTGATGGTTCGACGCGGGGATGCGACGGGTTCGATGATCGTGGCTTCGGCGGGTGAGCACCACGGTCGGATCGTCGTGGCCATCGTCGACTCGGTCATCGAGTCGAGAGGTGAGAAGGTGACCCTCGCTCCAGGCGACGCGACGCTCACTGGCGAATCCACCGTGGTCGGCGTCGCATCGGGCCTCGTGTGCATCGTTGAGGTCTCGCCATGACGATTCCGACGGGGACGTGGGTCGAGGGTGCTGTCGGGACCGACGTCGATGCAATTGCCCTTCGCGGTGAACTCGACGACCTCTGTTCGGACGTGTCACGTGTCGGAGAGACGTTGGCGGTGGTCGTCGTCCACGAGGGTCGCCTCGTCGCCGAACGTTACGCGCCGAGCGTCTCGCCGACGACGCCGCTCATCTCCTGGTCGATGGCCAAGAGCATCACTGATGCACTCGTTGGGATGTGCGTGCGCGACGGACTTGTCGAGCTTGACGCACCGGTTCCGGTCGATGCCTGGCGCGACGACGAGCGGTCGGCGATCACGATGCAACAGCTACTCGAGATGCGTTCGGGATTGCGCTGGGTCGAGGACTACGTGGACGGGGAGACCTCGGACGTCATCGCGATGCTCTTTGGCTCGGGCAAAGCCGACCATGCCGCGTATGCGACGGCGTGCCCGCTTGCGGCCCTGCCAGGGTCGACCTGGCTGTATTCGTCGGGGACGACGAACGTGATCACGCGCATCCTTGGCGACCTACTCGGAGACACGGCCGGCTCGCACGAGCACATGGACCGATTGCTCCATCGCCTCTTTGGCACCCTCGGGATGGTCGCCGAGCCTCGCTTCGACGCCGCCGGCACCTTCGTCGGCTCGTCGTATGTCTTTGCCTCGGCCCGCGACTTCGCGCGCTTCGGGTATCTCTATCTGCGCGACGGAGTCTGGGGAGATGAACGGCTGTTGCCAGAGGGCTGGGTCGACCATGCCCGTCGCCAACATGTGATCGACGCTGACTCGGGCCTCGGATACGGCTCGCACTGGTGGACGCTGCCGGATGAACCCGATGCACTCGTTGCCGCCGGGTATGAGGGCCAGCACATCGTCGTGTGCCCCAGTCGCGACCTCGTCGTGGTGCGCCTCGGCAAGACGTCGGCTGACCTGCGCCCGAACGTCCTTGCGTCGCTGCGACGACTCGTCGCTGCGTTCCCTGCTACTGGTGGGCGGGCGTAGCGGGAGCGCGAGACTCGCTCACCGAGAATCCGACGAGTGCGCCGATGACGAGTGCGGCTCCGATGAGTCGCGTCGCCGACATGGACTCGCCAAGGAAGAGGACAGCGACGATGATGCCGAGCACCGGTTCGATGGTCGTGATCACCGAGTAGGTGCTCGCCTCGAGTCGCGTGAGCCCGGCGACGGAAAAGAGGAAGGGAGCCGTCGTGCCGAACACCGCGAGGGTCGTGATCAGCACCCAGGTGCGTGTGTCGTCGGGAAAGCGGGCCTCGAGCGGCGTGATCGGCGTGAGGCACACGATCCAATAGCCGATGGCGGTGCCGATCGACAGCACGGTCACGTTGGTGATCAGCCCAACGCCCCTGCTCGCGCGGTCGAGGGCGAGGATGTAGAAGGAGAACAGGAACGACGAGACCATGACGAGCGTGATCGCCGTGCCCGATCCTCCCGAGACCTGGCCGGCGGTGATGGCGATGCCGGCGAGGGTGAAGGGGAGCGCGATGAACACGTTCTTTCGCGGGCGCTTCTTGAACAGCACCCACGACACCGCGACGACGAAGATCGGATAGACGTACCAGAGCACGATGGCGAGGCTCGTGTCGATGTCGTCGATGGCGATGAAGTAGGTCAGTGAAACTGCGGTGATGCCCACCGCCCCGATGACGAGGAGTTCGATGGTTCGCCGACGGTCGGGCCAGGACTCCTTGCGACCGAAGACGAGCCGGGCGACGAGGAGCAGCACCGTGGCGATCGAAAAGCGCACCGTCATCACCCCGAGGGCATTCGCGCCGGCGTCGTAGGAGGACTTGGCGAGGGCAGGGACGATCGAAAATCCCAGGCATGCCATGAACGTGAGGGCCGTACCGAGGAGGCGACGGTTCTGCGGCACGAGCCAAGAACCTAGTGGCTCGACGACTTGATTGGACGGCTACGAAGCGACGGCGGCCTTGATCGCGCGCGCTCCGTCGAGCAGGGCTTGTGCACCGCGTGCGTCGAGCACCGAGTAGGCCGGAAGCACGATGTGATCGGTGAGATCTTCCGCCGCTTTCATGCGGTTGGCGACGTCGTCGTCCAGCACGGGCGCGTCTTCTGGGGTCCAGCCGAACATTGCGACGTCGTTCGGTCGCTTGGAAAAGTGTGCCTGCTTGCTGGTGAGCCCACTTGCGCGCACGGCGATGAGGTGGGCGCTCCCGCGGAACTCGCGCAGGACGGCGACGAGTTGCATCGCCCGACCCGGCAGGTCGCTCGCGAGCGGCTCGGCCTTGAAGGCTGCATAGAGCGCGAGCCCGTCCGGTTCTGCTGCGCGGTTCACGGCGTCTGCCGCCTCGACGAACGCGGCGAGGTTCGCGACGCCGCCGAGCTTCTGGCGTCCAAGGTCGGCGCAGCACTCGAAGTGGGCACGACCGATCTCGCGAGCCGGACGAATCGCCGTCGCCGATTCCCACGCACGCCTGATGACCGCGGGATTGAAGTAGCCGAAGGCGGCGGCGACGACGTCGGCGTCACAGTCGCCGAGCACGCCACCGCGGCCGGCGAAGTAGAACATGGGTCCCTTGAGTCCGAGCTCGGCGCCCTTGGCCTGGGTCTCCGGAGTGAAGTAATACGCCCAGCCCGTGTCGTTGATGATCGGGCAGGCTTGGCGGACGAGTTCGAGTGGTGTCATGCTCGCGACACTAGTGGTCGCGGCGTCGACCCGATTCAGCCGGCGATTCGGGCGAGTGCACGCATCGTGGCGTCCAGGGTCTCCTGGCGCCACATGGCGACGAGCCCCGAGCCCTCGTCGGTGGACAGCCTCCTCGACAGCGGGGCGAAGTGTTTCATCTGGCGCTTGGCCAGAGCACGGTTGGCAAGGCCTCGGCGGGAGCGCAGGATGAATTTCGTGACGAGGTCCACTCGTGCGTCCCGCGGCGTGTCGACGACGGCATCCAACCAGTCGTCATTGACCCGAGTGCCGCGGGGTGTGATGCGATAGACGACCCGCCGAGTGCCTCGAGTCCCTGGTTCGGTTCGGTGCGAGGCGATCAGGCCGTCGCCAGAAAGGGTGTCGATGGAGCGATAGACGAGTGGACGCGAGATGGACACGGCAGCGGACAACTCTGGGTCGTTGGCGAGCGTGCGGGCGATGGCAAAGCCGTGCTGTGGAGATTCGGCGATCAGGGCGAGCACCACGTGGTCGATCAGGGTGTCGTTTAGTCGCATTGTGACTATTATAACTCGGAATCGAATTCACGAAGTGCTGACGAAGGGCGACGATGAACGACTGGCTGCGAACGGGACTGTCACGTGGTCGCCTCGTGCGGTGTGTCGTCGTTGCGTGCCTCATGCTGTGTGCGCCGTGGGTGTCGAGCGGGGCGGTGGCACAGAGCGACGTGAGCGGGACGATCACCGTCTCGGCGGCTGCGTCCCTACGCGACGCCTTCACCGAGATCGGCAAAGCCTTTCGTGCTCAACACCCCAAGGCAAAGGTGCGATTCAACTTCGGATCGTCCGGCACGCTCGTGACGCAGATTTCCTCAGGCGCGCCGGTCGACGTGGCGGCATTCGCCGACCTTGCGACGATGGACCGACTGGTGTCGTCAGGTCTCGTCGCCAAGGCGCCGACGGTCTTTGCCCGCAATTCGATGATGATTGCGGTAAAGAGGGGGAATCCGCTCAAGGTCTCCTCGGTGTCGGACCTTGGTCGTGTCGGCGTCGTTGCGATGTGCGTGGTGACCGCACCGTGTGGCTCGTATGCCAAGACGGTGCTCGCTCGGGCGGGAGTGTCGATTCCCGAGTCGAGCATCACGCGAGGAACCGACGTGCGGGCGGTGGTCACCCAAGTCGCCTCCGGTGACGCCCAGGCCGCTCTCGTCTATGTCACCGACGTTCTGGCGAGTGCGTCGTCGGTGAGCGGCGTGGCGATCCCGCGATCGCTCAACGTGACCGCGATGTATCCGATCGCCGTGGTCAAGGGCTCGAAGAACGGACCGACCGCATCGGCGTTCGTCGCGTTCGTCAACTCTTCGCCGTCCCGAGCGATCCTCGCGAAGTGGGGATTTTCCAGCCCGTGAAGACCTCCCGCGCCGTCGATCGCGCACCGCGCGCACTCGTCTTTCTCGCCGTCGTCGGTGTCGGGCTCCTCGTCGTGCCCTTCATCGGGCTCGTGACGAAGGTGGAGTGGGGGTCATTCGGGGCGCTCGTGTCGACACCCGAAGTGCGTAGTGCGCTGTGGTTGTCGTTGGTCACCTCCGTCATCGCCGCGCTCCTTGCGTCAGTCGTCGGTGTTCCCCTCGCGTGGGTGATGGCGCGAGGCCGGTGGCGTGGTCGGTCGCTCGTGCGCTCACTCGTGCTCGTCCCGCTCGTCGTACCGCCCGTCGTCGCGGGCGTCGCATTGCTCGCCGCCTTCGGGCGCACCGACGGCGTGGTCGGAGAGCCGCTGTATGACGCATTCGGTGTGCAATTCACCTTTTCATCGCTCGGCGTCGTGGTCGCCCAAGCGTTCGTCGCGCTCCCGTTCCTCACGTTGTCTGCAGAGGCGGCGTTTGCCTCGCTCGACGTGCGTTCGCTCGACGTCGCCGCAACGAGCGGAGCGGGTCCGTGGCGTCGGATGAGGCTCGTCGTTGCCACTCAGTGTGCACCGGCGCTCGTTGCGGGGTTCGCCGTCGCGTGGGCGAGGGCGATCGGTGAGTTCGGCGCGACGATCACGTTTGCAGGCAACATCGAGGGCCGCACCCGCACCGTGCCGCTTGCGGTCTATGCGCTCCTCGAGAGCGATCCACCCGCCGCCTATGCACTCAGCGCGCTGCTCCTCGGCGTGTGCGTCGGCGTGCTCGTCATCTTGCGGGGCCGCTGGATCGGGGGAGTTCGCTCATGATTTCCCTCCACGGCACGATCGGCCATGGCGTGGCATTGCGGGTGGTTTCCCTTGACCTTGGTGACGAAGTGTTGGGAGTCACCGGTCCGAACGGGTCTGGAAAGACCACGCTCCTGCGCACGCTTGCCGGACTCTTGCCGCTCGTGTCGGGTTCGCTCACGATCGACGGCGTCGTCGTCGACGACGCGCATCGCTTCGTCCATCCAGAGGACCGCCTCGTGCGATATGCGTCGCGTGACGTGAGTGCGCGTGGTTCGGTGCTGGATGCGCTCGGGTTTCCGATGCGCTGCCGGGGTGCTTCGCGCCGCGCCGCACGGCAGGCCGCAGATCGCGCAGTCGGTGCGTTCGGACTTGAAGATTTCGCCGCGCTGTCGATGGCCGAGCTGTCGCAGGGTCAGCTTGCTCGGGTTGGTCTTGCTCAGGCGTGCGTCGGAGAGTCGCGAGCGATCCTGCTGGATGAACCCTTCGGGGGTCTCGACGTCGACCATCGTCGAGCGACCCTCGACGTCCTCTCCCGCGAGATGCGCAGCGCTGCGCGCGCTGCGATCGTCGTCTCGCACAACGCAGAGGATCTGGCGGCGCTGTGCGACCGGATCGTCTCGCTGGACGAACTCGGGGTGGCCTAGAGGACTTCGGGGGTCTTCGTCGAGCGCGACTCGAGCAAACCGAACACCACGAGCGCGCCGATCACGAACGCCGCACCGATGCCACGAGCCGTGGTGAACTGCTCGCCGAGGAAGGCGATGCCGGCGACGATCGTGAGGACGGGCTCGAAGGTGGTGATGAGGCTCGTGGTGTTCGGGCCGAGGTTGCGAATCCCGACGAAGAACACCGCGGTCGCGACCGCGGTGGCGACGATCGCAAGACCGGCGGTGTTCAGCCAGCCGAAGGTGGTCGACGGGAACTCGACGTCGATGAACGGCGAGCCGACCGTGGCGAGCACGGCGAAGCAGGCGAAGGCCCCGATCATGACGACGGTGACTCCGGTGAACAGGTCGGTCTTGGGCAGCACGCGTGCACTTCCGAGGGTGTAGGCGGTGTAGGTGACGGTGGAGGCAAAGCACAGCAGCACGCCCGAACCCGACGCGCTCCCCACCTGGCCGACGGTGATGATGACGCCGGTGATCGACATGGCGAGGGCGATGACGATGTTGCGCGAGGGCCGATGCTTGTTCAGCATCCAGTTTCCGAACACCACCAGGATCGGATAGGTGTAGAAGATGACGATCGAAAGCCCGCTGTCCATGCGGGCGAGGGCGTTGAAGTAGAGGAGCGCACCGAGGAAATACGAGGTGCCACCGAGGGTCATCAACTCGAGCGTCGTGCGTCGGTTCGGCCAGGGCACGCCGGGTCGAAAGAGTCGCCGCGCCGCCACCATGAACACCGACGCGATCGCAAAGCGCACGGTGAGCACCCCGACGGGATTCGCCCCGGCGTCGTAGGCGTTGACGACGAACGTCGCCGTCAGGCTGAAGAACGCAGTCGAGGCGAGCACGCAGAGGACTCCGACGCGGGTGGTACTTGCGGGCACCGTGCGACCTTAGTTGTCGAGTCGGCTGCGCAGGCGTCTCGCGACTCGTCGCCACAGGGTGACGGATTCGTTCGGATGCGGTCGCGATCCACGATTGCGTCGCACGTCCCGCCAGTCGGGGAGATCGTGTGTGTCCCCGACGACGTGTGCCATCACCGCCGGGATGATGCTTTTGTCGCGATCGAGCGCCGCGTCGTAGTCGACGTGATGGACGTGGTCGGCGCCAAAGACATGGCGATAGGCGCGAAGGATCTCGTCGTAGTCGACGAGCCAGGAGTCGGATGCGAGATAGGCGAACGAGGACGGGTCGGTCGACTCGTCGAATCCGTCTCTGGTCAGCTGTTCTCTCCACGAGCGGAGGAACTCGTCGGGTCGCCTGGTGACGAGGACGATCTCGATGCGCCGCGGGGAGAAGAGCTCGCGCAGCCGCTCGAGTTCGTCGTGGGTGCGCAGCAGGCACAGCGTCTCATTGGAGGCAACGAGCGTGTCGGAGTCTCGTTCGATCTCGCTGCGCATGTGGCCGAAGGACTCGGCGCGCCACTTCTGGCTTCGCCACTCGGGGATCTCGCGGATGGTGGGAATCTGGCGGTCGGGATTTGCGCACCACAGGGCGAGCTCGCGGCCGTTGGGGTGGATCGGTCGGTAGACGCCGATTCGGTAGCGAGTCTCGAGATGCGGCGCGTTCTGTGCGAGCCAGTACTGGAGCGAGGTCGAGCCGGTCTTGTGGGTTCCGATGTGCACGATGGCGCGCCGTTGTCCCATGGCGACCAGTCTTGTCCAACTCGCTACGGTGGGACGGACAAGGGGGTTTCCATGGCTCGGGAACTGTGGTCACGGTCGGCATTGGAACTGGCGTCGAACATCGCCAACAAGGAGGTGTCGTCCGTTGAGGTCGTGCAGGCACATCTCGATCGCATCGCCGAGGTGAACCCGACGATCAACGCGGTCGTCAAGGTGCTCGGCGAGTCCGCGCTCGCATCTGCCAAGGCCGCCGACGCGGCGACCGCACGTGGCGAGTCGCTTGGGTCGTTCCACGGTGTCCCGTTCACGATCAAAGAAAACATCGACGTCGCCGGTCAGGCGACCACGCAGGGCATTCCCGCACTCGCAGAGGCGATCCCGCCGCAGAACGCGCCGGTCGTCGACCGCATGCTCGGTGCGGGTGCGATCCCCATCGGGCGAACCAACCTGCCCGACCTCGGTCTTCGCATCCACACCGATTCCACGCTCTACGGGCGCACGAAGAACCCCTGGAACCTGGACCGCACCGCGGGTGGGTCGAGCGGTGGCGAAGGTGCGGCGCTGGCGAGCGGAATGTCACCGATCGGTCTCGGCAACGACATCGGCGGGTCGCTGCGCAATCCGGCGCACTGCTGTGGCATCGCCTCGATCAAGCCGTCCACGGGCGTCGTGCCCGACGCGCAGTACTTCATCACCGAGGACATGACGCTTGCCGCCCAGCTCATGCTCAACCAGGGCGTGATGGCGCGCACGATCGCCGACGTGCGGGCGGGATTCACCGTGGTCGCCGGTGCGCATCCGCGCGACCCCGTGAGCGTGCCCGCGGTGTTGCGCGACCTCGGTGACGGGGAGAAGCTGACGATCGCCGTGATGGCGGAACCGCCGGGTGGATCCACTCATCCCGGTGTCGCGGCCGTCGTGCGCAGGGCGGCTGACGCTCTCGCCAACGCGGGTCATCGCATCGTCGAAGTCGCGCCACCGGAGTTCGAGGTTGCCTGCACGACGTGGCAGGCACAGATGAACGGTGAGTTGACGCCGAACCTGGCGATTCTCGAGTCGGTGATGGGACCGGGTGGTGTGGCGTTCTTGAACCTGACCAAGGAGGCCATGCCGGAAGTGGGGCTGCCCGAGTTGCTCGCCGCCCAGATGCAGCGCAACGGACTCGGTCGCAAGTGGGGCCTGTGGTTCGAGGAGTACCCGATCCTGCTGTGCCCGACGTGGACCCAGCCCGCGTTCGTCTATGACGCAGACATCGCCGATGCCGCGGGGGCTGCCGCCACCGTCGAGTTGATGCGTCCCGTCTTGCCACCGAACCTGCTCGGCCTGCCGGCCGTCGTCGTGCCCGCAGGCATGGCCGACGACCTACCGGTGGGAGTGCAGGTGGTGGGGGCTCGCTACACCGACCTGCGGTGCCTAGCGATCGCCGAACAAATT
Organism: uncultured Acidimicrobium sp.; assembly: GCA_964465475.1. Classification (GTDB taxonomy): domain Bacteria; phylum Actinomycetota; class Acidimicrobiia; order Acidimicrobiales; family Ilumatobacteraceae; genus UBA3006. The sequence continues at coordinate 9,600 of CAYXIY010000015.1, forward strand.
GAAACGGCGTGCGGAATCCGCACGCCGATCAATCCAAAGTTGTGAAGTTGTTGTCAGGTGATGTGAATCAGCTGACGACGACGACGTTTTGTGCTTCCTCGCCCTTGCGACCAGGAGCGACGTCGAACTCAACGGTCTGGCCTTCGAAAAGGGTCTTGTAACCCTCGGCCTGAATGTTGGAGAAGTGGACGAACACGTCACTTCCACCTTCACGAGAGATGAACCCGTAGCCCTTCTCTGCGTTAAAGAATTTGACCGTACCGCGCATGTGATGTTCTCTTTTCTTGACTTGCCGACGTCCCTTGTGGACATCGGAGTCAAGGCTATGCGATCGCCGAGCCATTCGCACTACATTGGCGAAACTTATGTCGTCGGAGATCCTGGTCGTGAGCGGAAGTCTGCGTCGGGGCTCGTTCAACACGCATTTGGCGCGCCATGCGGTGTCTCGGGCGCCCGATGGCGTCGGAGCCGTGCTGTATGCGGGTCTCGGGGATCTGCCGATCTATGACGGGGACCTCGACACCGACTCGCCGCCCGATGTGGTGGGGCAATTGCGTGACGCGATCGCGTCTGCGCACGGGATCCTCTTCGTCACGCCGACCTACAACCATGCCCTTCCCGGAGGTCTGAAGAATGCACTCGACTGGGCCTCACGCCCGTTTGGCGCTCATTGTCTCGTCGGCAAGCGCGTGGCGGTGTGCGGATGTTCGCCTGGCACCTCCGGCAGCAAGCAAGGCGTCGCCTACCTGCGCACCATTCTGCCGTTCCTCGGCTGCACACTCGTCGGCGAGGAGTATCCGATGCCCCAGATCGCCGAGAAGGTGAACCTTGAGACCGGGTGGGTCGCCGACGACGTCGACGACTATCTCCGCGGACTGATGCGCGAGCTCGCCGGCTGAGCCCCGTGTTCGGGAACTACTTGCCCGCGAGTTGGGCGACGACGGGGGCGAAGGAATCGACGTCCTCTCCACCCACGATCACATAGGAAAACCCCCACCGTTCGCGGCGCGCGAGCAGGTCCTCGACGAGCTTTGATGGTGGTCCCATCAGCGCGAACGGCGTCTCGGCGATCATCGAGGTCTCGACGCCGATGCCCTTGGCGAGGCGCTCCATCGCTCCCTGTGCGTCGTCGGTGACGTTGACCATGAAGGCGCGGATGTTCATCTCCACGTGGTCGAGTCGGGTGCCGACCGCGTTGCGCACGATGTCGACCTTTTCGTCCACGGCCGCGGCCGTCATCGTCGAGATCGCCTCGGGTCCGACGGCGCCGGCGGTGAGGGTCGCGTTGATGCCGATGATGTCGGCGAAGCGCGCCGCGTAGGTGAGCACGCGCTTGCCGCCGCCACCGATGAGGAGTGGTGGACCGGGCTTTTGCACCGGCTTGGGCAGGCCGTCGTAGTTGGTGACGGTGTAGTGGGTGCCGGAAAAGTTGGCCTTGCCGTCGGCGAAGCACTGGCGCATCACCTCGATGCCCTCGATCATTCGATCGATGCGCACGCCCGGTGAGTCATACGCCATGCCGGCCTGTTCGTAGTCGCTCACCATCCACCCCGCGCCCATGCCGAGTTCGACTCGGCCGTTGCTCAGCACGTCCATCGTCGCCACTTCCTTGGCGAGCACGACGGGATGCTTGTAGTCGTTGTCCCACACGAGTGCACCGACGCGCAGGTTCGTCGTCGCGTCCGCCGCCGCCATCAGCGCGGGGACCGGGGCGAGTTGGTCGGTGAAGTGGTCGGGCATCGTGAGCACGTCGAAGCCGTTGGCCTCGGCTTTCTTGGCGAGTGCGACCCACGTGGCCGCATCGGGTGCGCCATGCGCCTGGATGCCGAATCGAAAGGGCTTCACGGGGAACTGCGGGGTTGAACTCATCACCGCAGAGTAGCGTTGGAGTCGTTGTGAGCCCCTCATCCAGGACGTTCCAGCGACTGGCGATCGTCATCGTGTCGGGGGCATTGGCGATCACCTCGCTCCTGACCCTCGCCGCGCCGCGCGCATGGGGAGTGCTGAATGCGCACCGTGAGGTGCCCGTCGGGCTCTATCAATTCTCCGGTCTCGCCCAGCGCAGCACGCTGTACGACGTGAACGGCCTGCAGATCGGCGCGTTCCAGCGCGAGAACGCCCAGCGCACCGTGCTCTCGAGCGTGCCGTCCGAGGTCGTCTCGGCGATCTTGGCCGTCGAAGACGACGTGTTCATGAACCACGACGGGGTCAACCTGCGGGCGATCGCCCGAGCGTTGTTGTCCAACTCCCAGGGCGGCGCCCGCCAGGGTGCGTCCACCATCACCCAGCAGGTGGCCAAGAACGAGTTCCTCGGCGGGTCGATCTCGGATGGGCGAACCAAGATCCTCCAGGCGCGTTACGCGACGATGCTCGAGAAGCTGTTGACCAAGGAGGAGATCCTCGAGCGCTACGTGAACACGGTGTACTTCGGCAACAACGCCTACGGGCTCGCGGCCGCCGCCGAGACCTACTACGGCAAGTCCGTCGGAGAGCTCAACCTGATCGAAGGTGCGTTCATCGCGGGTCTCGTGCAGGCACCGTCTACCTACGATCCGTTCTCCACCAACGGCTACAAGTCGTACTCGGTGCGCAAGCGCTACAAGATCGTGCTCGGTCGTCTCGTCGACGAGGGACTGATCACCCCCGACGAGGCGAGCGACGCGTGTCTCGGATGGGAAGAACCCAAGCGCAAGGTCGACGACCCGGCCACGTGTCGTCTGCCGACGAAGGCTGCACCGGTGACGAGCGAGGAGTCGACCGTCGTCGACACGCGACAGGACGCCAACCGCAGTTATTTCTCCGAGTTCGTGAAGGACTACATCCGCACGCGGGGCGTGGAGATGGGTCTCGGGGCGAGCGAGGAAGAGGTCATGTCCCGGCTCTATCGCGGTGGCTTGAAGATCTACACGACCCTCGACAAGAACGCCCAGCTCGCAGCAGAGACCGCAGCGGCCGAGCAGATGCCCGACAACGCGACGGGGATCACGGCTGCGGTGCTGTCGCTCGACACCGCGACGGGGGCGATCCGCGCGATGGTCGGCGGTGAAGGCTTCGTGCCGAACACGAACGAGGTGAACCTCGCGTTGCGTCGACGTCAGACGGGTTCGAGCGTGAAGATGTTCGTGCTCGCCGCCGCGCTCGAGGCGGGCATCTTGCCTGAGGACGTGATCGACGGAACGCTGCCGTGCACGTTGCCCAATCCGGGCAACGACGAGGAACCGACGTTCACCATCTCCAACGGCGTGAGCGAACCGGTCGGCACGCTGCGACGAATGACGGCGTTGTCGATCAACTGCGCCTATGCGCGTCTCGCCCAAGTCGTCGGACTCGAGCGTGTGGTGGCGCTGATGTACGGAATGGCGAGCTCGGAGTTCCTGCCCAAGCCGAACTTCGGCACCGACCTCGAGCGCGCCAACCTGATCAAACCGTATGCGTCGTTGTCCACGGGCGCGAACGAGCTGAGCCCGCTCGACATGGCCTCGGGCGCCCAGACGATCGCGAACGCCGGTGTGCACCGAGAGCCCTATGCGATCGAGCGCATCGAGGACTCGTCAGGTCAGGTCATCTGGCAGCGCGAAGAACCGAAGGATCCCGAGCAGGTGCTCTCGCGCGACAACGCGTTGCGCGCAGTCGACGTGATGAAGGGGGTCATCCAGTTCGGCACCGCGCGGCGCACGCCGCTCGCCAACGACCGACCGGCCGCCGGCAAGACGGGAACTCAGGACGACAACACCAACGCCTGGTTCGTTGGATTCACCCCGCAGCTCACGACCGCGGTGTGGGTGGGGGATCCGAAGGGCTACACGCCGATGGTGCGGATACCCGAGTTCGTGAAGGCCGATGGCTACGTGCGCATCCAGGGCGCGATGTATCCCGCACGCATCTGGAAGCAATACATGGACGCCGCACACGAGAACCTGCCGATCGTCGACTGGGATGCACCGTCGCCGGCACAGCCGAGCGAGGCGCGCCCCGATCTGTCTCCCGTGCGCGTCTTCCTCCCCGGCAACGAATGTCTGGCGAGCGTCGTCGCTGGCACCATTCCGGCCTCGACGACGACGGTCGCGGGCAGAAAGACGACGACCACGACGCAGCCGGGTGCAACCGCAGACACCGTCGTCGTGAGCATCGTCGAACCACCTGCGTTGCCTGCTCTGTCGACATCCACGACCACCACGATCGTGTCGCCGACGACGATCGGTCCCGACGCAGCGCTGCGCCAGGCGTTGCGCGATCGTTATCCGCGTGGTCCGGTGCACACGATCCCGCCGAATCAGTACTGGGTGTATGAGTGTGCCGCGGGCCTGCCGGCGAGCGCACAGACGATCGTCGCGGGCCAGTAGTGGGGGCGCTGGACGATCTCTTGTCGGTGCAGGCGACCGACATTGAGATCGCCCAAGCCACGTTCCAGTTGAACAACCTGCCGGAAAAGGCACGGGCGACTGCCGCAGAGCAGGCAGTGCGGGCAGCGACGAGCGAGCGTGATGCGCTCGTCGCGCACACGGCACAGCTCGAGTCGGAGATCGCCGAGATCGAAACACGCGGCGAGGTGCTCGCACGCGAGATCGGGCGTCTCGAGGCGCAACTGAAGACCGTGATCGCACCACGCGAAGCCGAGGCGTTGCAACACGAGATCGCCGAGCGTCGAGCGGAGCGCGGATCGGGTGACGAGCGGGAACTCGTGGCCATGGAGCTGCTCGAGGAACTGGGCACCCAGATCGCCGATGCAACTCGCACGGTCGAGGATCTCTCGGCGGCACGCGACGAGGCCATGCGTGCCTATGGGATTGCGCGCCGCGATGCCGAGGCTCGGATCTCCCAGCTCGCGGAACGACGCAGCGCACAGGGTCTCGTGGTGCCGGCGTCGCTGATGGACGTCTATGAGCGCAAGCGCAAACAGCGACCCGACGGGGCGGTCGCCACGTTGCATGGTCCGACATGCGGAGCGTGCCACTTGGACTTGTCGACGACCGAGATCGCCGCACTGCGTTCGCTCGGCGAGGGCGAGCATCCCGAGTGTCCGCATTGCGGATGCTTTATCGTGATCTGACCATGCTGCTCTGGTTCGTCGGGACGTCGGTCGCCACCGTGTGGATCGTGTTTCGCGATCCGACCTTTCGCTTCCGCCTCGTCGTCGCTGGCGCACTCATCCCTGACGTGATCGACGGGCTGACGGGCTGGCGAGTCGCCCACAGCGTCGTGAGCGTCGTGGTTGCAATGGCCGTCGTGATGCTCGCCACCTACGGTCGGCGTCCGGTGCGCAAGGCGTGGCTCGCGGTCGTCATCGGGCTCTTCCTGCACCTCGTGTTCGACTTCGCCTTCGCCACGAACGAGCTCTTCTGGTGGCCACTCGGTGGGTTCGACTTCGCCGACGGATCGCTTCCCGCCATCGAGCGCGGCTGGTGGAACGCACCGCTCGAGGTGATCGGCGCGGTGCTTGCGGTGTGGACGTCGCGTCAGGTCGCCTTCGCCAAGACGACTGACTGAGCCTCGCGACGGGTCGTCACTCGCCGAGCGAGAGAACGAGAAGCACGGCGAGGACGACGAATGCCGGCCAGTTGAGCCGCGCACCCGGGGGAGTCTTCGTCGACGTGAGTCGTTTCATGCGTGAGGCAATCGAACGCGTCACGGGATCCATCGCCATGGTGAGGATGACGAGCGGGGTGAGTCCCGGATATCGAACGAATACGACGATGAGCAGCGAGATCAGCGTCAACTGCACCGCACCCCACTGGTGGAACATGGCGATGATGTTGTCTCCGCCCGCAACCGACGTGTCGACGCCCGCGATTCGCTGGGCGCCGCCGTCGGCAGAAAACACGTGGATGCAGCTTCTCGCGACGACGATCACCATGAGGAGTGCGGTCACGATTCGTACGAAGCCGAAACCCGAATAGGTCGACACGTCGTCCGGCAGAAGGTTGGTGACGTCGATGTTCATGTTTCCCCCTTGGGTTCGACACTATGTCTCGACGAACCATCCGCCGCGATTGAAGCGGGGCGAGTAGGTGACGGTGAGTCGGTCTGTAAGCGGGGTTCTGTAGCTGCGAGTGATCGCAGCCGATGACCATCCCTCTATGCGACCTACCCGAGGGGTGCTTCCCATTGCTGGGAAGCGAGCGGACAGCCCGTGCCCTCTGCATGGCCTTGCTTCAAGTGGGGATACCGAGCCATGCGAATCGCTCCGCATGCTGGTGCGCTCTTACCGCACCGTTTCACCCTTACCTGTGACGTCGCCTTGCGGCGCCATCCATCGGCGGTCTCTCTCTGTTGCACCACACGTCAGGTTTCCCCGACCTGGCTCGCGCCAGCACTTTGTCCTGTGAAGCCCCGACTTTCCTCAGATCGACTTTCGTCGACCCGCGGTCATCCGACCGGCTCACCGTCGCGTGTCAGTGTACGGTCGCGAACCGACCGTCTGGATCAGCAGGTGACGTAGTCGTAGACGAGCGAATTGAGGCTTGGGGTCTCCATCGCCACCGTCGTCTTGACGCCGTCTGCGTTCGGCGCACCGATCGTGACCTGGACGCTGGACTGGCTTCCGAAGGCCATCGGCACGCTCGCCACGTTCGGCTTGCCCGTCGTTTCATTCGTCGTCGGACCGACCGCGCCGTAACCCGGGTTGAGGACCTGTGCGAGCACGACGGCATGACGCGCCTCGTCGGCGCCGATGCGCATCGCTGCTCCACGCAATTGCGGGGTGGAGAGGAGTCCGACGACACCCTGATAGGTCTGGGTGGCGAGGTTCTCGAGTCCGTGGGCGAGTGCGATCACGTCGACGCCTGCATCGGGATTGCCGTCCTCGGTGATGAGGGCGACGGCCGGGTCGATGTACAGCGAGCGGATGCGTGCGTTGCCGCACGTGACGGCCTTGCCGCCGAGCTGCACGGCGAGTCCGTTGACCGCATCGGCGTGACGGGTGTGATCATCGCGGAAGCGCTTCACCGCATCCGACAACTTGGCATAGTTGCCGGTGAGCAGTCCGCTCGACAGCACCAGTTCGTATGTCTCGATCGCGTTGTATTCGAGCGAGGCGGCCGTGCGCATGAGCACCGCGTCGGTGACTTCGACGGTCGGCAATCCGGTCGTCGGAGGCACGTCGCCGATGCTGGCGATGTTGGCGCTTTCGGGAACGTTCGACTGCTTGCCGCATGCGGCGAGCAGGGTGGTGCCGGCGATCGTCAGGCCGCCGAGGCGCAACAGTTCGCGCCGGGTGAGTGGTGAGTTCATCGTCATGGCGCCACCGTCGTTTCCACGGTCGTCGTCACACCTGGGGCGATCGACGACGCGGTGTTGTCGAGTGCGCTCGACAGGTTCAACGTCGGCAACACGCCGAAGACCGCGGCGTGACGAGCCTCGACGGTGATGATCGAGGCAACGAGCGTCGCCGCGTCGTGGTTCTCGAGGTTGGACAGGATGTCGGTGTGGGTGGCGACCAAGGTGTTTTCCAGGGTCTGCAGCGTGCGATAGGCCGCGGCACCGGTCGACATCTGGCCTGCGTATGCCGAGTAGACGCCCTCGTTGCGCGTGTTGGTCGCGTCCTTGCCGATGAGGCCGTTGATCGACTGTGCGTACGCGAGGTGGTGGGCGGCGAACTGCTCGAGGGTGGCCAGTTCGTCACCGGTGAAGCGACCGGACTCGATGGCCTTTTCGTAGAGGTCGTGCACGGCGAGCTCGGCGCTCTGTGCGAAGGCCAACAACCGAGAGTCGGCCGCATTCGGGCGTTCTCCTGGTGCGCGGCGAAGTGGCGCGGTGGGCACGGTGACGTTCCTTTCGGGATGCGATGGGGCGCTCATAATCTAGAAGTCAAGACCCGACAATTCAGGTATCCAACCGGCGGCCCGACCCACCGCGTCGCGCCAGCGGTCGCGATCGAGCGGGCTCGTGGGCTCCACGATGGTCGTGGGGGCCCATGTCGTGGCGGCGTCGGCAAGCGTCTGCCAGGTGCCCACGGCCACTCCGGCGAGGAACCCGGCCCCGAGGGTCGTGGCCTCCGTGACGGGAGACACCTCCACGGGCAGCATCGAGGCATTGGCGAGTGCGTGCACGAAGGTCGCGTTGCGGCTCATGCCGCCGTCGATGCGCAGTGCGCTGATCGTGCATCCGGTGTCGACCCTGGCTGCGTCCACCAAGTCGGCGCCGCGCTGGGCGATCCCCTCGAGCACCGCGCGCACGATGTGTGCTCGCGTCGTGCCGCGCGTGATGCCGAGCAGCGTGCCGCGCGCGCCGTAGTCCCAGTTCGGGGTGCCGAGACCGAGGAGTGCGGGAACGTAGACGACGCCGTCGCTCGAGTCCACCGATGCCGCAATCGCGTCGCTGTCTGCGGGCGACTCGATGAGTCCGAGGTCATCGCACAACCATTCCACGTTGCTGCCGGCCGACAACATGATCGCCTCGGCTCCGAACTCGATGCCGTCGGCATTCGAGTGCGCGATGATCGGGAACGTTCCGCCCGACGAGCGTTGCGCGGACTGTGGCGCGACGCGACCGGTGGCGACGTCCAACATTCCGCCGGTGCCGAAGGTGATCTTTGTCTGACCGGGCGTGATGCAGCCTTGGCCGACGAGTGAGGACTGTTGGTCGCCGACGAGACACGCGATCGGCGGCGAACCGGCGAGTGCGCTCGCGTGGCCGACGACGCCGCTCGACGGCACGATCGTCGGCAGCATGTCGACGTCGACACCCATCAGATCGCAGATGCGCGACGACCACGACATGTCGTCCAGGCTGAACAGTCCCGTGACGGCGGCATTCGAGTGGTCGGTGACGTGCAGGGTTCCATTCGAGAGCACGGCGGCGACGTAGGAGTCGATGGTGCCGATGCGCACGACGCTGCGATCGGCAATCGGGGTGTTGGCGAGCAGCCACTTCGCCTTCGTCGCGGTCTGGTTCGGGGCGAGGATGAGGCCGTGTTCGGCGCGCGCGGAGATGCAGTCACCGACGGTGCGCAGATCCTGCCAGCCGAGACCGGGGGCGAGCGGCTCGAGCGTGCGTGCATCCCACATCACGGTGCTCGCGCGCTGCGTCGTGATGCCGACGGCGTCCACGGGTCCCGACGTCGAGAGCACCTCGTTCGCAACGCGAAGCGTCGCCTGGGCGATCGCCGCGGCATCGAATTCGACGAGTCCGGGGAACGGCGACGTCGGCGGACACTTCTCGTAGCGCAGGTTCGCGACGGTCCCGTCTCGACGCACGATCGCCGCGCGCAGCCCCGTGGTGCCGACGTCGATCACGAGCACGCTCATGGCCACACGTCCTCGTCGTCCAGGCCGAGCTTGCCGGGGTTCAAGATTCCGTGCGGATCGAGTGCGTGCTTCACCGCGCGCAGGACGCCGAGTGACGACCCGAGGGCCTCGGCCACGAAGCGCGAGCGATTCAACCCGACGCCGTGGTGGTGCGACAGGTTCGCGCCCGCGGCGAGTGCCGCGCGTTGGCCCGCATCCCACATCGCCACGTACAGGGCCTCGGCGTCTCGACCCTTGTCGCCGGCGAAGGTGAAATAGAGGCACGCTCCGTCGAGGTAGCTGTGCGACAGGTGTGCGCTCGCCGAACGGGCCCCGTCGACGGAGGTGATCGCCGCGCGCACGTCGGCATACACGCGATCGAGCGTCGACCAGCTGCCGGCGACTTCCATCGTGTCGACGACGTATCCCTTGCGCGTGACGGCCTGCAGTCCGCTCGTGTCGTTGCGGTGCTCGAGCCATCGTTCGACGAGCGTGGTGTCCTCGATGCGCGCGCCGAGTGCGACGGCGTTGCGATGCACGACGGCCATCGTCGCGCTCACCAGTTCGACTTCGCCTTCGTCCAATACGAGGAGCGTGCAACGCGAACCGTCCCCGCCGTGCGAACGCTGTGATTCGGCGGCGTCGTAGAGCCGCAGCACCGCCGGTGTGGCACCCGAGCGCACGACGCGACGGCACAAGTCGATTCCCTCGCCCATGGTCGACAGCGAATACGCGGCCATGGCGGTGTGCGGTGCGACGGGGTGCGCGCGCAGCCAGACGTCGGTGATCACCCCGAGCGTTCCTTCGCTGCCGATAAACATCGAGGCGACGTCCGGTCCGTCTGCTGCCGCCGGTGCCGTGCCGGTGGTGACGACCGTGCCGTCGGCGAGGACGACCTCGAGGCCGACCACCATGTCGTCGATCTTGCCGTAGCGCGTCGAGAACTGTCCGGCGCCTCGTGCAGCGATCCAGCCACCGACCGTCGACAACTCGAACGACTGTGGAAAGTGGCCGACGGACAGCCCGAGCGGTGCAAGGTGGGCTTCGAGGTCCGGACCGAACGTTCCGGGCCGAACGTGGACGACTCCCGAGGCGACGTCGACGTCGGTGACGCCGGCAAGTGAGGTGGTGTCGAGCACGACACCGCCGCGCGCGGGCACCGAGGCTCCGCTCACGCCACTGCGACCACCCGCGACGGTGAGCGGAACGCGTGCGCGGTGGCAGATGGCGGCGATGCGCGAGACGTCGTGTGTCGAGGTCGGGTGCATGACGATGGCGGGGAAGGCGGGAACCGCTCCGCCAAGCGCCCAATGCATCGCCAGTGGCCACCAATCGCGCGCATGTGCCGCGAGCTGCTCTGCGTCGCGCGACGAGCGACAGATCCCGCTCAGTTCCGTGAGCACCGCCTCGGGCACGCTCGTCGTCTCTTTCAGACGTTGGGTCAGTCGTTCGGCTGCGACCCCGAACTCGATCGGCGGGGTCGGTTCCATCGACTCAGTCTTGCCGAGTGGAGGCCAGATACTCGGCCTCGGACACGACGCCTGCCGCCTCTTCGCGGGCGCAGGAGTCGACGAAGTCGCGCACCTGGGCATCGATGTCGGACTGCGACCATCCGAGTTCGGGTGCGATGAGTTCCGCGACGCGACGAGCGCCGTTGACGCTCGCGCGCCGATCGAGGATTCGCGCACGCGTGCGTCGCGACAGCACGTCGTCGAGTGTCAGGGCCATCTCGTGGCGCACGGCAAAGATCGCCTCGGCCGCAAGGTAGGGCAGACCATCGATCAGCGGGCGGGCGAGTTCGGGTCGTTCGGCGGCGATCGCCAGAACCTTGGCCGCCTCGGTGCCGTAGCGGGAGGCGAGGTGCGCGTTCGGACCCTCGAGTGCGCTGCGGTCGAAGCCGCGTGCACCGACCAACTTGCATCGCTTCGACGAGCTACGCCTGGAGGTTCCGAGGCGCGAGCACACTTCGTCCACGGTGTGTTCGGCCATCTTGCGATAGGTGGTGAGCTTGCCGCCGGTGATCGACACGACGCCGGAATCGGAGACGGCAACCTTGTGCTTGCGCGACAGGTCGGCGGTCTTGCCCCCGGATGAGTCGTCGTCGGTGCGCACGAGCGGGCGCAGTCCCGACCACACCGCGGTCACGTCGCTTCGCGTCACGTTCGTCGTGATCGAGGCGTTCAGCGCCTCGAGGATGTAGTCGATGTCGTCGACGCTGCATTGTGATTCGTCCACGTCGCCACCGAAGTCGGTGTCGGTCGTGCCGACGTAGGTGTAGCGATAGGTGCCGTCGGGGTTCTTCACCCACGGCACGACGAACAGGCTGCGCTTGTCGCGGCGCACGGGAATGACGACGGCGATGTCGTTGCGGGCCTTGTCCCACGGAATCGTCACGTGCACGCCCTTGGCCGGTCGGATGCTGCGCGGATCACGGCCCTCGTCGGCCTGGCGCACCTCGTCGGCCCACACGCCACCCGCGTTGACGACCACTCGTGCCGACACGGTGAACGTCTCGCCCTCGCGGGTCGTGACCACAGCACCGTTCGCGCGACCCGAGTCGTCGTGGGTGACCTTCGTGACGCTCGTGCGATTCACGATGGTCGCTCCGCGTTCCGCGGCGGTGCGCGCAACTGCAACGCACAGTCGCGAGTCGTCGACGGTGGCGTCGTAGTAGAGGTATCCAGACGAGAGCTTCTCGCTCGGCATGGTGGGGAAGTGTGCGTGTGCTTCGCGTGCGCGGAGTCGACGGTGCAGCTTGCCGATGCGCCAGCCGCCCGTGAGGTCGTACATCCACAGAGCGCTGCCGAGCGCACGAGCGATCTTCTTCGAGATCACGCCGTCTTTGGTCAGGATCGGGATCATGAACGGCATGATCTGGACGAGGTGTGGTGCGTTGCGCAACATGCGCTGGCGCTCGTGCAGTGCCTCGTAGACGAGTCCGATCTCGCCTTGCTGCAGGTAGCGCAGTCCGCCGTGGGCGAGTTTGCTCGACTTGCTGGACGTTCCCGAAGAGAAGTCCTCGCGCTCCACGAGGGCGACGTTCAGCCCGCGGGTGGCGGCGTCGAGTGCGACTCCGAGGCCAGTGATCCCGCCGCCGACGACGAGTACGTCGAAGGAGCCCGTGCGGAGGGCCTCCAGGTGGGCCTCGCGGGAAAATTCCATCCCGACACCCTAAATGCGGGAATAGGTGGGATGCCTGATCGGTTGCACAGGTGACGGATTCCACAGAATTCATGAATTGTTAGTTCGCAAGACTTGCAAATTAGGTGGTTTTTCCCGTAAGGTCTCCACCATGAATTCGCCCTCCGTCCTCGCCGCGACCTACCGCGCGCACGGTCGCAAGTTGACCCCTCAGCGTCAGCTCATCTTTTCCTTGCTCCACGACAACACGTCGCACCCGACCGCAGAGTCGCTCTTTGCCACCGCGAGCGCGAAGATGCCCGGCATCTCGCTGCGCACCGTGTATCAGACGCTGAACGAACTCGCCGAGATGGGTGAGCTCCAGGCGATCGACCTGGGAGAGGGCGCCACCCGCTTCGATCCCAACGTGGATGACCACCACCACGCGATCTGCAACGTCTGCGGCGCGATCAGCGACGTCCACGTGGATCGGGTCTCGTCACTTCGCCCCAAGGGCGTGGACGGCTTCAGTGTGGATGACGTCGGAGTCGTGTTCCGCGGCATTTGCGCGGCATGCGAGTCGCCGTCGAAAAGGTCTCCTTCACCGAGTGTGAAGAAGAGCAAGTCAGCAAGTACCCCAACAACCAAACACTAAGGAGAACATCATGGCAAGCCTTCACGGCACCAAGACTCATGAGAATCTCAAGGAGGCGTTCGCCGGCGAGAGCCAGGCCAACCGCCGTTACTTGTGGTTCGCACAGAAGGCAGACGTCGAGGGTTACCCCGACGTTGCGTCGCTGTTCAAGAACGTGGCGGACGGCGAGACCGGTCACGCACACGGCCACCTCGAGTACCTCGCAGAGGTCGGCGACCCGGCATCGGGTGAGCCCATCGGCGACACCGAGCAGAACCTGAAGGCGTCGATCGCCGGCGAGACCTACGAGTACACCCAGATGTACCC
>CAYXIY010000016.1:0-22560 GCA_964465475.1 uncultured Acidimicrobium sp.
AGCTTGGGTCCGACCATCCCGGCGTTCGAGCGGAACGCCTCCTCGACGAGTCGCGAGATCGCGTCAGGTGCGAGTGCGACGTCGTCGTGCATCAGACAGAAGAAACCACCGTCACCTTGGACGAGCCTCGACACTTCGTTCATCAGTGGGCCGAAACCCGGGTTCCCCGCCACCCTGCGCACGACCGCAGTCGGCAGGGCTGCCGTGATCGCCGCGACGGTGTCGTCGTCGGAGTGCTGATCGTCTCCCTGGACGACGAAGGCGAGCACGTGCAGGTTGGGATAATCCTGGGACGCAAGCGCAGCCAGCGTCTCTGCGAACCACTCCCCGGGTCGATAGACGGCGAGCGCGCAAACGACCGGCGGAGCGAGGGCGAGACGCTCAGAATCGGGGCGAGCCTCAGGGGCTGGGGTCTCGGACACGGTCCTTTCAGGCTAGTTCTGGACCCCTCCGGCCCATGGTGGACAAGGAATACGTGCCAATTGTGGCCTGCGCTTGCAGAAGTTAGCACGTGGCGATACTCTTGTTAGCACCCCATTTCACAGGAGACGACATGCCCGCCATCAAGTTCCCGACAATCCCCAGCATCGACCTCACCCGCTTCGACGTGAACGCGATCGTTCCCCGTCAGCTGCGCAACGTGACGCTGCCGAAGATCGACATGCCAAAGGTCGTCGTGCCACAGATCGACGCCGACAAGGTTCGCGAGACCGCCAAGGAAGTCGCCTACACCGCGATCGGTCTCGGCGTGCTCGGATTCCAGAAGGCCCAAGTGCGTCGCCGCGAAGTCGCCGACCAACTCGCCACCGAGTTGCCGAAGGTTGCCAATGAGGCCCTTGCGCAGGCCGAGAAGGTCGTGAGCAAGGTCGTCGCGACCGTGCAGGCACGACGCGGCGTCGACACCACGTCGGCCAAGTAACACGATGAAGTAGTCTTCGGGTGCTTGTCGCCCGAAGACCGTTCGTCCACCGTCGCATCCCGCGCACCGGTCCCCGAGGGAACCATCTCGGTTGCCATCGGGCTCTTCATCAACGGAATCTCGACCTACGTCTTCTTCAAGATCGGCCAGCAGGCGCTCGGGCAAGACGGATTCAAACCCATCGTCACGATGTGGTTCATCGCCTTCGCGCTGGTTCCCGGTTTCTTCCTGCCCCTCGAACAAGAGACGAGTCGCGCACTCGCCCATCGCCGAGCCCTTGGCCAAGGCGGACTGCCGATCATCAAGCGCATCATCCCACTCGCGGCGATCATCCTCGGAGGATTGATCATCGCCCTCGCCATCGCCGCGCGGAGCGCCACCAGCAACCTCTTCGAGTCGAATGCAGCCGTCACGCTCGCCCTGTTGTGCATGCTGCTGACATACGCGCCGATGCACATCGCGCGCGGTCTCTCGTCCGGCTCAGGAAAGTTCTCGAACTACGCGCTCATCATCGGTCTTGACGGCACGATCCGTGTCGGTGTGTGTGCGGCGCTGTGGTTGGCGGGAGTCGAGAGCACCGGGGTGTATGCCGTCGCCGTCGGTCTCGCCCCGATCGTCGGAGTCGTTTTCGTCGCCGCCCGCGGCGACCTGCGACTGTCCGACGGACCACCCGCGTCGTGGTCGGAGATCACGCCGAACCTTGGATGGCTCCTCCTCGGATCCTTGTTCGCCGCCGCACTCGTGAACGCAGGTCCGATCACCGTCGACATCCTCGGATCGAACGAACCAGCCGAGGTCGTCACCCGTTTCGGCAACGCCGTGATCTTCGCCCGTGTGCCATTGTTCTTGTTCCAGGCGGTCCAAGCGGCACTGCTTCCGAAGCTCGCCCGCCTCGCCGCACAAGGCGACATGGACGAATTCACGAGTGGCTTGAAGCGGCTCATCGCCCTCGTCGTCGGCGTCGGCGTCGTCGGCACCGTCGGCGCGTTCGCGCTCGGTCCGTGGGTGCTCGAGCTCGTCTACGAAGGCGGTATCGACCGACGCACGATGAGTCTTCTTGCCGGCGCGAGTGCGATCTACATGCTCGCCTTGGCCCTCGCCCAGGCGGTCATCGCATTGCACGGCCATGCCGCCGTCGCCTATGGGTGGATCGCTGGATTCGCGACTTTTGGAGTAGTCGCGTGGTTGTCGAGCGACGACCTCTACCTCCGCGTCGAACTCGCACTACTGGCCAGTTCGCTCGCCTCACTCGTGATCTTCGCCATCGTCGCGCGACGCCAGTTGCGAGCGGGTTCGTCGGTGGACGTCGAGTCGATGATCGAGGCGATCACCGAACGTCCGCTCGACTAATCGTCGCGTCGACTATTTGTTGAGGCGCGCGGTCTCGTAGGCGAGGTCGTGGGCGACCATCATGTCGACGAGTTGGTCGAAGTCGACCTCCGGGGTCCAACCAAGCTTCGTCCGTGCCTTCGTCGGATCACCGATCAACAAGTCGACTTCTGCGGGACGGAAGAACTTCGGATCTTGTCGCACGTAGTTGCGCCAGTCGCCAAGACCGACCTTGGTAAAGGTCTTTTCCAGGAACTCCTCGACGGAGTGCGTCTCGCCGGTTGCGACGACGTAGTCGTCCGGCTCGTCCTGCTGCAACATGAGCCACATCGCGCGCACGTAGTCGCCGGCATATCCCCAGTCGCGCTTGGCGTCGATGTTGCCGAGGACGAGTTCGGTGTCGACCCCAAGCTTGATGCGCGCAGCAGTGTTCGTGATCTTGCGCGTCACGAACTCGAGTCCGCGTCGCGGACCTTCGTGATTGAAGAGGATTCCCGAGCAGGCATAGAGGCCGTAGCTCTCGCGATAGTTCATCGTGATGTTGTGTCCGAACACCTTCGCCACGCCGTAGGGCGATCGCGGGTGGAACGGGGTCAGTTCCGTCTGGGGAACCTCGCGCACCTTGCCGAACATCTCCGACGACGAGGCTTGATAGAAACGGATCGGGTTGTTCTGAGCACCGCCCACGATGCGCACCGCCTCAAGAGCGCGCAACACACCGAGACCGGTCACATTGGCAGTGAGCTCGGCCTGGTTGAACGACATCGCGACGAAGGAGATCGCACCAAGGTTGTAGAACTCGTCGGGCTGCACGTATTCGAGCGCGGTGACGAGGCTCGTGAGGTCCGTCAGGTCGCCGGGAACGATCTCCACGTACGGAAACTCGTCGCGAATCATCTCCGCACGCGGATTGTGCTGGCCCTTCATCATTCCGTAGACCGTGTAGCCCTTGGAATGGAGCAGCTCGGCGAGGTGACGACCATCCTGGCCAGTGATTCCGGTGATGAACGCCTTGCGCATGAGACCCTCACTCTACTCGTGCCCGATCGTTACGATCAGGGTGTGATCGCGGTCCTTGCAGGCGGAGTCGGGGCCGCACGGTTCCTCCGCGGGGTAGTCCGCATAGCTGACCCGACGGACGTGACGGCGATCGTCAACACCGCCGACGACACGGTGATGCACGGCCTGCACATCTCCCCCGACATCGACACCGTCATCTATACCCTCGCGGAAGCGATCGACCCGGAGCGCGGCTGGGGTCTCGCGGACGAGACGTGGGTGGCAATGCACAACCTTGCCCGATTCGCCAGCGTCATTCCCCCTCAATCGACGGCAGGTCAAACGTGGTTCAACCTGGGCGATCGTGATCTTGCCACCCACCTGTATCGCACCGCGCGGCTCGCCGAAGGCGCCACGCTCGCCGACGTCACCGACGAACTGCGACGGGCATGGGGGCTTGGACTGCGCGTGGTGCCGATGACGAACGATCGCGTCCGCACGTTGGTCACCCTCGCTGGCGGTGAAGAGATTTCGTTCCAGGAGTATTTCGTCAAGTACCGCCACGACGTGTCGGTTGAGAGTGTGCGCTTTGATGGTGCAGATGTGGCCACGCCTCTCGCGCTGCAAGATCTCGAGCACGCCGATGCGATCCTGGTCGCACCGTCGAACCCGCTCGTGTCGATCGCACCACTGCGTGCATTGCGCGGAGTCGACGACGCACTCGTTCGCAACCGCGAGCGCGTCGTCGCGGTCTCCCCGATCGTCGCTGGTTCGGCGCTCAAGGGGCCGGCGGACCGCCTGATGCGCGAGCTGGGTCTCGAGCCGAGCGTCGTCGGCGTCGCGAAGTTGTACTCACCGATCGCATCGGTGCTCGTCATCGACGAACGCGACGCGTCACTCGCGTCCGCCGTCGAAGCGCACGGCATGCGCTGTATCGTCACCGACACGATCATGTCCACGCCAAAGGTCACCACCGCGCTTGCCCGCACCTGCATCGAGGCCGTGTCGTGACCCGCATCACCGCCTGGGGCGTGAGCGGAATCGGCGAAGTGCGCCCGGGCGACCAAGTCGGCGACCTCATCGTCGAGGCGTGCTCAGGCGAACCGAACGGACCGCTCGCCGACGGTGACGTCCTCGTCGTGACCCAGAAGATCGTCTCGAAAGCCGAAGGGCGACTCGTGGAGATCGACCCGGACGACCCGGTGAGCCACAAGAAGCTGGTCGAAGACGAGGCCGTGCGCATCGTGCGCCGTCGCGGCGACCTCATCATCACCGAGACCAAACACGGCTTCATCTGCGCAAACAGCGGCGTGGATCTGTCTAACGTCGAACGTGGTTACGCCGCCCTCCTGCCGCTGGACAGTGATCGCTCCGCGCGACGGATCCGCGACATCGTGAAGGCCAAGCTCGGCATCACCGTCGGTGTGATCGTGAGCGATACGTTCGGTCGACCGTGGCGCAAGGGCCTCACTGACGTGGCGATCGGCGTGGCCGGCATCGCCGGCGTGTTCGACCTCCGCGGCACGCCCGACGCGCTCGGGCGCGTGATGCAGGTGACGGAGGTCGCGGTCGCCGATGAGATCGCCAGCGCGGCAGAGCTCGTGATGGGCAAGTCGTCGGGAATCCCCGTTGCGATCGTGCGTGGCGTCGATCCCGCGTGGCTCAGGGAGTCATCGATGGACGAAATCGTGCGGCCCGCCCAAGAAGACCTGTTCCGCTAACGCGGACCAATCGCGTCGCGGATCACCGCGATCCCCTCTTCAACGCTCGTCCACGGAGCCCAACCGAGTTGGATCTTGGCTCGCACGTTGGACACCGCCAGCCGCGAGATGTCCTCTTCCCGCACGGCGACCTTGCGCGCCTTGAGCGAGCTGCCCATCGCAACCTGCTTCCACACTTCCTCGATCGAGGTCGCCACGCCAGTACCGACGTTGATGACGAGACCGCCGCCGCGATCGATGGACCGAGCAAGTGCATCGACGGCATCGTCGATGTAGACGAAGTCACGGGTCTGCTTGCCCGATCCGAAGATCTCGGCGTCGACACCTCGCGTCACCGCGGCGGCGAAGGCGGCGACTACGCCGTCTTCGGGTCGCTGTCGAAGCCCATAGACGTTGGTCGTGGCGAGTGCGCAGAACTCGATGCCGTGGCGCTCTCGGTAGACGCCGAGCACGTCGACCATCGTGTGCGCCATCACGTGCGACACCCCGATCGCTTCGGTGCGACGGCCCTCCTTCACCGGCTGGTGCTTGGCCTCGATCTCGCCGTAGAGCAAACCTGCGGGAATGGACACGACGACTCGACCGACTCGGTGTCGACGGGCCGCCTCGAGGACGCCGAGCAACGTCGGTAGCGACCGCGTGATGGACAACGAATCGGATGCACTCGGCTGCAAGATGGCGAGGTTGTAGATGACTTCCGGATTGCGCAAGCCGACCAGTTCGGCGAATTCGAGCGACGTCACGTCGAGATGGTGGAACCGAAGCGCGGCACCCATCGATCGGGCTTGGGCCAAGTTCGCAAGCGACCCCGTGGAGAGGTCGTCGACCACGTCGACTTCGTGGCCGTCCGCGAGGAGGCGCTCGACGAGATGGGAACCGACGAATCCCGCACCGCCACACACCATCACGCGGGTCATCGTCACGCGCCTTCGACGTTCGGCACGCCACGATCCGTGACGGCTTCGCCAGGACCGACGACGCCGTCATGGGCGACGACTGCGCCACGCACGTGCGCGCCATCGTCGATCCTGCCCTGCACCACGCTGTCAACCACTCGCGCACCGGCACCGACGTATCCACCAGAGAGCACGACGGAGTGCTCGACATATGCGCCGGCGGCCACCACACAGCCCTCGGCAATCACCGAATCCACGACGTTCGCGCTCGGGTCGACATGACTGGATGCAACGAGGCGACCCTCGATTCGCCCGTAGTGCACGTTGGCATCGATGTACGTCAACGGACGCCCCGCATCGATCCAGAACCCCTCCGTGGCCATGGCATACAGCTGACCGTTGCGGACCATCTCGGGGAACACGACGCGTTCGATCGACAGCTTGTGCGTGCCCGGCATCGCTTCGAGCGCCTCGGGCTCAAAGACGTAGGTCCCCGCACTCGCGAACCTGCTCGTCGTCTCCGACGGCCGTGGTTTTTCGACGAAGCGCAGCACCTTGCCCGTGTCGTCGGTCTCGACGATGCCGAACTGGGACGGATCGTCGACTGGTGTGAGCGAGATCGTCCCGACACCGCCACGCGAGCGGTGGAATCGGACGAGCTCTGCGACGTCGAGGTCGCACATCACGTCGCCGTTGGCGACGACGAACGTGTCGTCGATGCCGGCGTGACGGGCCGCAAATCCGATCGCACCTGCGGTGTCGAGTGGTTCGGATTCGACGGCGTACGACATGGTGACGTCACCACATCGGTCGTTCGGGAATGCCGCGGTGAAGGGCTCAGGCTTGAAACCGAGCGCGAGCACGACGTGCGTCACTCCGCCCGCACCGAGCGAGCGCACGAGGCGCTCGACCATCGTCACGTGGGCGACGGGCAGGAGAGGCTTGGGTGTGGTGTAGGTGATCGGCCTCAGTCGCGTTCCGAACCCACCGACGAGCACGACCGCGTGCATCGTTGGCTACTCCGCGGGTTGTGCTTGCGGCAGGAGGTTCATCGCATCCGTCGGCATCGGCACCTCGGTGCCGTCCGCAACGAACGCGAGCACGATCGACATGCGATCACTCGACAACTTCACGCCGTCGAATGCGGCGATGGACTTCTGCGAGGCCGTGACGTCTGCGCCGTCGGTCCACGCCAACACTTGGATCGTCGCATCTGCATCGCCACACTTCGTGTCCGCCTCACTGAGCGTCTCGCCGCCCGAGATCGACGGTGGGAAGACGATCGAATCGTCGGTCACCTTGATGCCGTAAAGGTCGAGGATCGCCCCGAGCTTGGCGTTGCGCTGACCGGCGAGCACCTGAGGCATCCAGCCGACCACGCCCGTGTCGAGAATTCCGATCGGCGCGTCTTTCGTAATTGCAGCGAATGGATCCGCGTCGGGAGTTGCAGTGGGGCTCGCAACCGGATCGAGCGCAAGATCGACGAACGCGTCGCACTTGTAGACGCCGAATGCGGTCGAGTACTTCTGCTCCGCGACCGCGCCAGCATCGACGACCGGTTGGCTCTGGCGGGCATACGCGATGAGTACCGCTCCCAGCAGGCAGACGACCAGAACGACGGTCGGGAACACGGAACCGCCCTGGAAGCGGACCTTTTTGCCCTTGCCGCGCTCGGCGAGGCGGGCGATTTTCTGTGCGGAAGATGAGCGTGCCACGAGGGCTACAGGCTACCTGTCGGCCAGGAACAATCCCTCGTAGGCACGGGCAACGGCGCTTGGAGACGCATTCGCCTCGACCCAGGACCGACCGTTACGCCCGAGTTCCTCGCGCATCGGTGCCGAACCGACCAATTCTTCGATAGCGACGTGGAGCGCGCCTGCGTCGTCCGGGGACACTGCGACACCGGCGCGTGCGCGTTCCAACAGTCGCGGAATCTCCGTTCCGGGATCGATGGCGGCGACGACCGGGCGTGCGGCGGCCAGGATCGAATACGTCTTCGACGGCACGCTCACCCGCGCGAGACCGGCGCGCAGTGGCACGACGTGGATGTCGCCGGTAGCGAGGACCTCCGACAGCCGCTCAAGTGGCTGATAGCCACTGAAGATGACGTTGCCCACCCCACTCGCCGACCGCATGAGCGAGTCGCGCGCCGATCCGTCACCGTTGATCACGAACGTCACCGACGGCATCCTGCGCGCAACCTCCACGACGGTCTCGAGCGACTGGGAGAATCCGACGTTGCCCGCATACATGACGACGACTCCGTCTCCGATGCCAAGTTCCGCTCGATATCCGGTCGTTCGCGGCATCGGTCGAATCGCCGTGGTGTCGACGAAGTTCGGAATCACGACGACCGAGCCCCGCCGTGATCGTGCGACCTTTGCTCGCACGTTGTCGGCGAGGTCGTCGGAGAGGACGACGACGGTGTCGCTCGCCCGATAGCTCACGCGCTCGAGCCACGATGCGACGGCAATGATGCCCCGATTGGTGATCGCACCCGTCGTGATCGCTGCATCGGGAAAGACGTCCTGGATGTTGAAGACGAGTCGCCCGCGACGACACGAGGCGATGATCCGGCCGGTCAACCCGAGGGTGAGCGGAGGTGACATTGCGATCACGCCGTCGACCTTGGAAAGAAATCCGCCAGCGATGAGTCCGCGCCAGGCGACGAGCACGCTGAAGAGCAGGAATCCGACGGCGCGGCGAACCAGGTTCGACTTCGACGCACCGGGGAACGGATGCACTCGGGTGATCGAACCCCACGGAGTGGACTCCACGCGCCAGAGCCGACCGCCCCAGCCCGCTTCGATCGCGTGCTCGCGGTACCACGGCAGCGCGGTGACCACGTGCAGGGTGTGACCACGTGCGGCGAGTTCGTGCACGATCGTCGTCATCACCGTTCCCGTCGGGGCGATGTCGGGGGCAAAGTGCGGACAGACGACGACGAGCTTCACGCACGCACCGCCAGTTCGTAGGCCCCCAACAAGTCTCGCGCAGACTCGACGGCGCTGAAATTCGCGGCCCGTGCTCGGCCCTTGACGATCAGTTCGCTACGACGCTCGCGCACCACGTCGAGTGCGTCGGCCCACAGGTTCGCCTCGAGCCCACGCACGATTCCACCGTCGGCGATCACCTCAGGGAGCGCGGTCGCATCGCTCGCGATGACCGGAGTACCGATCGCCATCGCCTCGAGCACCGGTGCACCGAACCCTTCGAACTTGCTCGGGAACACCACCGCCTCGGCCATCGCGATCAGGCCGTCACGATCCGCCGGACTCACCCGCCCCGTGCGCACGACGCGCGAGGACAGACCGAGCTCGGATACGAGTCGCGACACGTCGTCATCGGCGAGCCCTGCGCCACCCGCAAAGACGATGCCCAACTGTGGATCGCTCCATGCCGACGCCATGAGTCGAAGGAGGAACTCGTGGTTCTTGTGCGGATGGGTGATCGCCGGATAGACGAGCACGCGCGGCGTCGTGATCGAAAAACGTCGACGCAATTCGGCCTCGGGGGTCGGCGACGACCCGAGCGTCGATTCGATGCCGTGGCGCACGACGACGACACGCGACGGATCGACACCAAACGACGCGACGACGGTCGACTTCACGTGCATGCTCGGCACGGCGACGACCGACGCCCTGCGCACCGCGTTCGGAACCCTTCTTCCGAGGTACGCGAGCTTGGTGCGGGTGAAGTACTGCGGGTACGTCAGATACTGCAGGTCGTGCACGGTGACGACGCTCGGCGACGACGACCGCGAGGGCATCGTCCCACCGCCGTGATGCACGAGGTCAAAACCCTTGCTGCGCGCATGCAACCACGTGTTCTCCGTGAACACACGACGGACGCGACTGAGACAGTCGTGCCCAGCTTCGACGACTTCGACTGCGGCGGCAACCTCGGGATGCACGTCGATAAATCCCCGAGGGACAAAGGCGGTCACCGCACATCGATCAGCCAACCGTGAAAGACCCAGCAGTTGGCGAACGAAGTACTCCTCGCTTCCGCCCACCTGTCCAGGCACGCACCACAGCATGTTCATTGCAACCGACAGCGTCACCCGAGCACCTCGTCATAGACCGCCGCCGTTGCCGTTGCGCTCGCAGCCCACGTTGTAGCCGCCGCGCGCGCGATGCCTCGTGTGGACAGCTCCTCTTTCTTCGACAGCGCCTCGCGCACTCCACGCAGGATGTCGTCGGTGCTCGTCGGATCGACGAGCACGGCCGCACCGCCTGCGACCTCTTCGGTGGACGTACCCCTGCTCGTGACGACCGGAGTGCCGTGCGACATCGCCTCGAGGATCGGCAGTCCGAACCCTTCCCACAACGACGGGTAACACAACGCCGACGCCTGCGCGTACAGCGCCGGCAGGTTCCAGTCGTCGACATATCCGATGAAGCGCACGTCGGCGTTGCGCACCTCGCCCATCTCACCCCAGCCGTCGAGCCCCGCGACGACGAGCGGAGGAAGAGACGGATCCATGGCGATCGCACTCACCAATCGCTCGAGGTTCTTGCGAGGCTCCAGCGTGCCGACGAAGAGTAGGTAGTCGTTCGGCAACGAATACTTCTCGCGAACGCGTCGGCGATCATCGTCGGTGACGTCGACCGACTTCACACCGAGTGGGACGAGTCGCAGTCGATCCTCACCGAAGCCGAGGTCACGCAAGTCGTTCATCGTCGACGTCGATGAGCACAGCACGCGAGCGGCACGCGAGCGAAGTGCGGCGATGCTTCGTCTGAAGATCCGATTGCCATGGCGGGTGAAGAAGTGGGGATAGTGCATGAAGGCGACGTCGTGCACGGTCGCCACCATCGGACGCTTGGTGGCGAGCGGAATCAGCGTCGTGCAATGCACGAGGTCGCAGTCCGGCCACACACCCTCGACGCGCGGGCGATTGAGACGAAGCGACGCCTCGTACAACCATGGCGAGCGGAGCGACAGACCCGCCACATCCATCGACACGTCGAAGGTGATCGACGGATCCTCGTGATGGGTGCCGGAGACTCCGAGCAAGGTGACGTCGGGACGAACGTTTGGCATCGCGCGGGCGACCTCGAGAGCAGCCACCGCAGTCCCTCCCGGCACGCGATGCCAGCACTGCTCAAGCGTGTAGGCGACGCGCATCCCTTCCATTGTGCCAACTGGGTATCGTCATAGTCGTGACATCGCACAGTGCGCCCGCTTATTGGGCGAATCGAAGTGTCGTCGTCACCGGCGGCAACGGATTCCTCGGATCCAAGGTCGTGGCACGTCTCCGTACGCTCGGCGCCAACGTCGTCGCGCCTCGGTCGAGTGAAGCCGATCTCACTCACGTAGGAGTCGCCGAGCAGTTGTTCCGCACGCATCGTCCGACGCACGTCATCCACCTCGCCGCGCGCGTCGGCGGCATCGGATACAACATGGTCGCCCCCGCCCAGTTGTATCTCGACAACATGACGATGGGCCTACACACGATCGAGGCCGCGCGAGCGTGCGGAGTCGAAAAGACCGTCCTCCTCGGCACCGTCTGCAGCTATCCGAAGTTCACCCCCGTGCCGTTTCGCGAGGAGTCGATCTGGGACGGCTATCCCGAAGAGACGAACGCCCCCTATGGGATCGCCAAGAAGGCAATGCTCGTGCACGCACAGGTGAACGAGGCGCAATACGGCCAGCACTTCGCCTTCGTCATTCCGACCAACCTCTACGGTCCCGGCGACAAGTTCCACGAGTCGGTGAGCCACGTGATCCCCGCACTCATCAAGAAGTGCGTCGAGGCCAAGGAACGCGGCGAGGACAAGGTGAGCGTGTGGGGAACCGGATCGGCGAGCCGCGACTATCTCTACGTCGAAGATGCCGCCGAGGCCATCGTGCTCGCCGCCGAACTACGCACCTCGACAGAACCGATGAACCTCGGCAACAACCGCGAGGTGACGATCCGCGAGACCGCAGAGACGATCGCCCGGATCGTCGGCTTCACCGGGGAACTCGTCTGGGATCCGAGTCGACCCGACGGCCAACCCCGTCGTCGCGTGGATGCAAGCAGGGCCGAGCGGGAACTCGGATGGCACGCACACACGAGCTTCGAGGACGGTCTCCGCGCAACCGTCGACTGGTATCTCGCGAATCGCGAGCTCGCCGAGGCGCCACCGACGCACTGACGTGAGCTTTCCTCCCCCACAAGTTCCCCCGCCGCTGCCGCCGCGAGCAACGACACGGCGACCCGCTCCCCGATTCTCTCCACCGCGCCGTTCGCCTCGACGACGCAACAACGCCTTCGTCGTCACCAACGCCCTGATCGCCACCAACCTCGGCATCTACGTCTGGACGTTGCTCGACCAACTTTCTGGATCGGTGTTCACGGGACAGCTCTCGGGAATCACCGAGCGACTCGTGATCTCACGGACGTTCCTCGACGACGGCGAGTGGTATCGGCTCGTGTCCTCGGGCTTCGTGCACTTCGGCATCCTGCACGTCGCACTCAACATGTACCTGCTGTACCAGCTCGGTCGACTACTCGAACCGACTCTCGGCTCGGCCGTCTTCGGACTCGTCTACGGCGTGTCGCTCCTCGGAGGTTCCGCCGGTGCGCTCCTGCTCAGCCCTTACGCACTCACCGGCGGAGCGTCCGGTGCAGTGTTCGGGCTGATGGCGGCGGCCGTCGTCGGCATGCGCGAGCGTGGCGTGAATCCACTGCAGACCGGTCTCGGAATGACGTTCCTCATCAACATCGTGTTCACCCTCGCCCTACCAGGCATCTCCGTCGGAGGACACTTCGGTGGTGCACTCGCCGGCGCGGCGTGTGGTGCGGTCGTGCTCGCACCAGCTCGTTGGCGCATCCCACACGTCGCTCAGGTCATCGTGCCGTGCCTCGTCGGCCTCGCCTGCGTCCTGATCGCCGTCACACCCTCGCTGTAAGACGGAACCCTCCTCGCCGACGCCCGGCCCCGCGTCATTCAACCGAGGAGCGTCGTGTCACTCGAGATTCTTCCCCCGATCATCGTCGCGCGTCCACACCGCGACCCCATCACGACGACCCAGGACGCGCTGTCGGTCTGCGCGCTCGCGATGCGCCGCCCGCTCACCGACTCACTCATCGTGCTGCTCCTCGACGCCCAGCGCCGAGGCGTGGGACTGTTGAGCGTGTCAGGCGCACAACTCGACGAACACGTGCACGAGGTGATCGCCGCGAGCTCGACGACACTCGACGTCGAATCGATCGTCGTCGTGGAATGCCGAGGTGAGCCGCGACCCGACGAGGACCTCGTGCGCGCACGGCAACTATGTGATCGTGCGGGTCTCGTCCTCGACGAGGTGATCGTCGTCGAGTCTGGTTCGATCAGACGTCGCGGGGACTAGTGGTGACAGCCGCAACCACTGCCACAGCCGCCGGCTCGCGGTGCCGGAGACGGTGCGGGTGTCGACGACTGATTGCCACCGACAGAGGCGAACACGCTCAGAAGGCGCACCGCGGTGTCGTGGCCTTGCGGACACGTTGCGGGATCGTTGGCCTGCGACATCGAGCGACGCTCCTCGAACACCGAGTCACACGTCTTGCACCGGAACTCATAGGTTGGCATGCACCTAGTGTAGGAACCATGAGTTCGCCGGCGCCCCTCTCGACGCGCCCGGCCGTCGCCGAACCAATCACGGAACGGATCCCCGAGACCGACGAGCCGTCGATGGCCCACATCGTCAAGACCGAACCCGGAGAGGACGCGGCCGCCAAGGTGCTCGAGGCCCGCATCTACGGCACCCCGCTCGAGGCGCTGTGTGGTCACGTCTGGGTGCCGTCGCGAGACCCGAAGCAGTTGCCGCTGTGCGACGTGTGCAAGGACATCTACGACACCTATCGCATGTTCAACGACGGACTGAACGAGACGCCGAACGACTAACGGAAGTTGCGTGCCGCGACCACGGCCCGCATCGGCAGCGGCGCCATGTGCTCGGCGACGACGTTGACGACGCCCTCTGCGACCTCCAAGCGTCCGCGCACGAGGAGTGCCGCGGATCCCCGCGCCACCTTGCGATACCGAACCCAGCATCCCTGGGAGACGACGACGTTGATGAGTCCGGTCTCGTCTTCGAGGTTGATGAACGTGACGCCCTGTGCCGTCATCGGTCGCTGGCGGTGCGTGACGGTGCCGGCGACGACCACCTTGTTAACGCGACAGCTAGAGAGTGAACTCGCTGGCACGACGCCCATCTTGGTCAACTCCTCGCGCAACATCTCCGTCGGATGACCGCTCGGGGATATCCCCGTCGCCCACAAGTCGGCGATCAACTCCTCGATCGGTTCCATTCCCGGCAGCGGTGGCGCCTCGACGCCCGTCGTCACGCCGGCGAGTCGATCCGGTCGCGACTCGATCACCGCACCTGCGCTCCACAACGCATCGCGACGCGTGACGGCAAAGCAGTCACCGAACGCACCGGCGGTCGAGAGTGCCTCGAGCTGCGCGACGCCGAGGTCCGGCACCTTGCGCACGAGGTCCTCCATGTCGTGATACGGGCGGTGGGCTTCGATTTCTCGTGCGAGGTCGTCACCGATTCCGCGCACGGAGGAAATCCCGAGGCGCACGCCGAGACCACCGGTGGACGACTCGACGCGCTCGAGCGTCGCCTTCGCGCGCGAGGCGTTCACGTCCGGCTGGCGCACGACCACGCCGTGACGGCGCGCGTCTTGCACGAGCGAATGCGGTGACCAGAACCCCATCGGTTGGGCGTTCAACAACGCGGCACAGAACGCAGCGGGCTCGTGCAACTTGATCCACGCGGAGGCATAGACGAGATAGGCGAAGCTCACCGAGTGGCTCTCGGGGAACCCGTAGTTGGCGAACGCCGCCATCTTGGCAAAGATGCGATCGGCGACCTCTCCGCGAATGCCACGCTCGGCCATCCCCGCATACAGACGCTCGGACAACTTCTGCATGCGCGCCTGTGAGCGCTTCGAACCCATCGCCTGGCGCAGTTCGTCGGCCTGTGCGGGCGTGAACCCGGCGACGTCGATGGCCATCTGCATCAGTTGCTCCTGGAACAACGGCACGCCGAGGGTCTTGCCGAGGCTGTTCTCGAGCAGCGGATGGAGATAGGTGACGGGTTCCTGGCCGTTGCGTCGACGGATGTAGGGATGCACCGATCCACCCTGGATCGGACCGGGTCTGATGAGTGCGACCTCGACGACGAGGTCGTAGAAGCGTCGTGGCTTGAGGCGCGGCAGCGTCGCCATCTGCGCACGCGACTCGATCTGGAACACCCCGACGGTGTCGGCGCGACACAACATCGCATACACCTCGTCCTCCTGCGGGATCGTCGCGAGGTCGATCACCCGGTCACGGAACTCGGCGATGAGATCGATCGCATGGTGCAGCGCGGACAACATCCCGAGACCGAGCAGGTCGAACTTCACGAGGCCGACGGCGGCGCAGTCGTCTTTGTCCCACTGCAGCACGCTGCGATTGGCCATTCGTCCCCACTCGACGGGACAGACCTGGGTGACCGGCCGATCGCACATCACCATTCCCCCGGAGTGGATGCCGAGGTGTCGTGGGGCGTCTTCGATCGCACTGGCCATCTCGAGCACCGCAGGCGGGATGGTGTGGTCCCCGGCGGCGATCGTGGTGGACAGCGATCCCCATCCGTCGACCTGCTTGCTCCACGCATCCTGCTGGCCGGGGGCATGGCCGAGCGCGCGCGCCATGTCCCGCACCGCAGAGCGCGCGCGATAGGTGATGACGTTGGCGACCTGGGCCGCATGGTGGCGACCATGACGCTCGTAGACGTACTGGATGACCTCCTCGCGTCGACCGCTTTCGATGTCGATGTCGATGTCGGGCGGACCGTCGCGTTCGGGCGACAAGAAACGTTCGAAGAGCAGACCGAGCGAGACCGCATCGGCCTTGGTGATGCCGAGGGCGTAACACACCGCGCTGTTGGCCGCGCTCCCACGACCCTGACACAAGATGTTGGAACGTTCACAGAACTGCACGATGTCCCACACGACGAGGAAGTAGCCGGCAAAGCCGAGTGCGGCGATCACGTCGAGCTCGTGGTCGATCGTGCGCCAGGCACGCGAGCGCAAGGAGAGGTCCTCGCCCTCCGAGGGTCGTGTGCCGTAGCGACGCACGCCGCCGGCCTCCACCAGACTGCGCAGGAACCCCATCTCGTCGGTGCCTTGCGGACACGGAAATGGCGGCAACTTCGGGGCCAACAGGCGCAGGTCGAAGGCCGCGTCCATCCCGACCTCGGCGGCCGTGGCGACGACGCCGGGATACCGCGCGAATCGTCGATACTGCTCCGCCCCACTGCGCAGATACGCCATCGCCGCGGGTGGAAGCGACGCATCGACGTCGTCCAGGCTCGCGCGGTTGCGCACCGCAGCGACCGCGGTTGCCAAGCGATGCTGCGACGGCACCGCATACAACACGTCGTTGGTCGCCACGCAGCGCAGGCCGTTGCGATGTGCGATGCGCACGAGTTCGTCGTTGCGCACCGAATCGATCGGATCCCCGTGGTCCCACAGTTCCATCAACACGTTGTCCCGGCCGCAGGAGGAAACGATCTGTTGCACCACCCGCTCGGCTGCCGCCGGTCCGTCGTCGTGCATCGCGCGCGCGACCGCGCCGCTCGCACCACCCGTGAGCACCCACCAGTCGCTCCCCGAAAATTCGGCCAGACGCTCGATGCGAAACACGGGTCGGTCCTTGCTCCCGGCGAGCTGGCCGTCGCTCACCGCGGACGCAAGGTGGGCATACCCGCGCGGGTTGCGGGCGAGGACCACCACGTCGCCTTGGGTGCACTCGAGATGCGCGCCGAACACCGTCGGCAACTCGAGTGCCCGCGCCGCCTCCGCGAACCGCACGATGCCGTAGAGGCCGTTGCGATCGGTGAGCGCAAGCGCGGAAAGCGACAATCGTGTCGCCTGCTCGACAAGTTGTTCGGGATGCGACGCACCTTGGAGGAAGGAAAAGTGCGAACGACAGTGCAGCTCGGCGTACGGATGACGCGACTCTCCGCGCACGACGTCGACTGCGACGTACGGCTGACGCTTTGCACCCCACGCGGGTCCGTCACCACCTGCGTTCCACGACGGACTGCGTGGCGCACGACCGTCCGAGAGTCGGGACTCGAGTTCCGACCACGGCATCGCCACATACGACGGATCGCTCCCCATGACGGGTGAGGATAGCGAACATATGTTCGCTTTTGACCGGGGCTAGCGGGTCAGCGTGCGGGCGACGCGCAGGGCCCCCGCCAGGCCCACGTCGGCGATCGACAGGGCCTCATCCCAGTCAAACCAGCGCACTTGCTGGCTTTCGTCGGCCCCCGGGCGGGGCTCGGCGTCCTCGGCCTGGAGGAGGTAGCGCACGTCGAGGTGGGTGTGGCCGCGGGGTCCGGGATGCACGTCCACGTGCATCAGCCACGGGCCGCTCGAGGGGTGGGCGACGACGAGGCCGGTCTCTTCGCGGGCCTCGCGCAACGCGCCCTCGGCCGGTGTCTCGCCCGCCTCGATGTGACCGCCGGGCTGCAACCACAAGTTCAATCGCTTGTGCAGGTGCAACACGACGCCGCGTTCGCCGACGACGAGTGCGGACCCCGTCACGTGAATCGGGTCAGCGTGTTCGTCGAACGGATGCGACAGCGTCGGGGCGATCTCCAGGAACTGTGCGATCGACGATCGCTCACGTTCGTCGCAGGGAATCGCCGCACGCAGTTGCGCGCAGAGTTCCTGCACGAGTTGTGAATCGGACTTCCCTGCACGGCTCGACATGACGCCCCACAAGTTATCGGCGATTGAAAAACTTTCACCCGTAGCGCGCCGTGATCCCCCAACGACCGTTGTCCAGTATGACGACGACGGCCGTCTGTGCGCCGCGATCGTCGTCGAGCACGAATTGCATGCGCACGATGCGTCGGCGACGCAGGCCGTCCCACCATCGCTCCTCCACCGGCCACGGACCGGCCCACGAACGAACGAGATATCGACGCTCGCCGACGACGACGTGATGTGGTCGTGCGCTCAACTCGTGCCGGCCGCTCACCGACACGAGTCGATCGTGTGCGTCACGCACCGCGACGTCGCGTGCCTCGTCGAACACGATCGATGGCGATGGCGACGGCAACGCACCGCTCCATTTCCTCGTCGGCGTGACACCGTCGCGGCGATGATCGAAGTCGACGAGGGCAGCGGGCGTGAGCTCGAAGACCTCCGAGGGATCCCGACCGCCCCGCCACAACGGCACCCGCACGGCCTGCTGGCCGAGGGCCGCGGTGAGCTCGGAAATGGCCCGCTCGGCGTCCTCGTCGGCCTGGCTGCGACCGCCCCACAGCCCCAATTGGCGCCCGCTCAGGGGTTCGAGGCCGACCGGGTCGAGCCGGATCGTCACCACCCCGGCCGTCGGTATTCGGGAGGAAACGAAGGACTCCATCTGCCAACGCACGCGCTCGGTGATCGCGACCGCCGACAAGCCTTCGGGCTGATACCACAGTCGTTCGCTCGTCTCGCCGTGATCGGTGGTCAGCGAGACGTGGATGCGCACGCACTGGGTGGCGTGCGAGTGGAGGTGCGCGACCAGGTCTCCCGCGATGACACGCGCGAGGTTGACCACGATGCCGACGTCTTCGATCGGATCTTCGCTGCGATGCATCGTCGCGTGTTGCGGTGGTGGCGCGATGACGACCGGTGGGTGACGGTCGAGTCCCCGTGCGAGACGATGGACCTGCGCACCGAGCGGGCCGAAACGCGCGACGAGCACGGACTCGCGCAACCCCACGAGGTCCCCCAGTCGACGCAGTCCGAGGCGATGCAGGAGCGACACGGTCTGCAGGTCGACTCCCGCATGTTCGGCGAGCACCGCGACGTCGAGCTCGGCGAGCAACCGTCTCGTCATCGCCGACTCGACGACGACCGGCGAACCGGTCGCGGCCGCGTGATGCGCGGCGACGGTGGCGGCAAGGCGCCCGTCGGCGACACCGACACCGAAATGAACGCCACGAGTGGACGCGTTCGCGACGAGCTCGTGGAGTCGCTCTGCGAGCGCCTGGTCACCACCGAAATATCGCGACGGCCCGCGCGTGGCAATGAGCACCATTCCCGGTCGGGTCACCTCGACGAGCGGGGCGATCTCGCACACCGCACGCACGAGCGGCTCGAAGGCGATGCGATCGCGTTGCTCGGCGGCGGGTTCGATGACGAGGTCGGGCGCAAGACCCTGGGCCTGGCGTATGCGCATGCCCACCTCGACGCCATCGCGGGCCGCCGAAGAGGTGCGGGCGACGATGCGTTGGGCCGACACGACGGCAAGCGACGCATCTACGAGGCCGCGCTCGATCGCTGCCGCCTGGGCGGGCCAGTCGGGACTGGCAACGACCGCCACCCGGGTGACGGCGGCATCCATCAGCCGACGTGGCGCAACGTGTGGCGAGTGCTGCGCGCCACACGTCGGCCACTCACCTCGACCTCGAGATCACGACAGCGCACGTGGCCCGCTCCGTGCTCGATGCCGTGCCACTCGGTCGTCGCCGTGTGCACGACGACGTCCGGGCTGAACACCGATGCGACCTTCGAGGTGCGCGAGGGATCCACGCACACCGCGACGGCGCGTCTCGCCTGGATCCGCGTCGCGAGACGTTGCGCATCGCCTGCCGTCACGCCGCGCGGGACGCCGAGCAACACGACGGCGAATCCCTCCACTGCCGCCCCGACTGCCGATGTCCATTCGCGCGGCGTGCGCGTCGGACCGACGACCACCGTCCTGTCGAGTGCCACCCCGTGCTCGAAGGCGGCCTGGAGACCGAGATCGTCCAGACCGATCACCGCGAGCCACGAGCCTTCCTGCGTGGCGCGCGCGACGACCTGCAGCCCGAGCGACATCGCCGCGTCTCCCGCGCACCACACGATGCGGCCACGCACGAGTCCCCGACCGTCAAAGAGTGCACACAAATGCTCGGCGACGGGAATCGACTCGGCCTCGCCCTGCGTGGCGGGACGCACGAGACCTGTCGTCAGCGCGTGGGTCAGGCGGTCATGCACGCGCACAGCGTAGCGAACATATGTTCGCTCGTGGCCGGCTAGTTGCGGCGGGCGAGTTCGTTCAACGAACCGACGAGATGACGGGCGTCCCCCGTCCAATGGTCCGCACCAAGATCGCGTGCGGCGACGTCCCCGCGCACGGCCGCGCCACCCGCATACACCGGCACGTCCGTCACGCGCTTGATCGCCGAGATCGTCGAGCGCGCCGACTCGAGCGCCTGTGCCACCGTCACGCCGACGCACACCGCCACGACGTCGTTGCTCACTTCGACGGCATGCGCGAAGGCGTCGGCCGGCATGTTCGCGCCGAGGTCGTGCACCTCCCACCCTTCGTGGCGCACGAGGTCGGCGACCATGCTGATGACGAGCGCATGCTCCTCACCCGCCGGTGCGCCCATCACGATCGCGCCCTTGGACACGCCGCGATGCTTGAAGCGCGAGCCGACCTGACCGATGAGACGAAGGGCGATGCCACTCGCGCGATGCTCGACGTGGATGCCGAGCTCGCCCGCCGCCCACCGCTCGCCGATCGAGGCGAGCGCGGGAGCGAGCACGTCGAGATAGACGAAGGCGACGTCGTTGCCGGCCCGCAGCGCCGACTCGAGCACCTCGAGCGAGCCACGTTCGTCACCCTCGACGAGCCGGGACTCGAGCCGCTGGGCCCACGGTGCCGTTCGCCGACCGGTGTGGGGCTCGTCGGCCACGGCCACCTTGGACGAGCGAAACGCCTCCAGGTCACCGGAGGCCACGAACCAGGTACGACCGCGCTTGGTCGCGGGGAGGAGACCCTGTCGCACGTAGCGATAGACGGTCATGTAGTGCACGTCGAGCTCCGCCGCGGCGTCGTGGAGGGAGATGTCGACCATGTCGCTTCCTAGTTTCACATCACGCGCGCAACCGCGCGTAACTCAGCCCTGCTTCGCGCGGGCTTTGGCGAGCGCTGCCTGGCTGCGAGCGAGCAATGCTGGTGGGATCTTGGCGAGGTTCGGATCGCCCGATGCGGGGGCCGCCTCGCCTGAGCCACTGGCAGCCGGAGTCGCCGAGGAGGGAACGAGCTTCATCAGTTCCTCTTCGGTCGGGGGAACCTTGCCCGGCGTCCAGAACTGATACATGTCCTCGACGGCGGACACGAGCGCAGCTTCGCTCGCACCACCCGAGGTGTCGAGGGTGATCATGTTGCCGTAGACGTGCACGGCGCTCACCGCACCGGTGGCGAACAGGCGCCTTGCCAACACGTCGGCCGGCTTGGAACCCCGGGCATCCTCGGCGCTCGCGTAGTGCTCGTGGCCCTGGCCCGTGAGCGAACGGTTGATGGAGAATCGGACCCGACCGGGGGTGGACGACGGCATCTTCGTGACGGCAACGGGCTGGCCCATGGACGACCACACTAGTTGGCACGCCTTCTCCCGAAGCGACCCGACTGGATACGGTTGAGGCCATGTCGAACACCGTGTCGGTCGAAGAGTTTGCGTCCCAGGCCCGTTCCTTCCTCGAGCGTCATGCCGAGCGCAAGGAGGCCGCCAAGACGTTCGTGTGGGGCGAGGGCTCCGACAACGTGGCGATGTTCGAAGAACGCAGTCGCGAAGCCGAGATGGAAGTGTTGCGAAAGGCCAAGGAGTGGCAAGCGACGCGCTTCGACAACGGCTTCGGCTGGATCACCGGTCCGACGCAGTACGGCGGCGCGGGCCTCACCCCCGCCCACGAGCGCGCCTACAACGCCGTCGAGCGCGACTTTCGCACGCCGAGCCTCGGCGTGTTCCAAATCGGACTCGGCATGGTCGCCCCGACGATCCTCGCGCACGCCACCGAGCGCGCCAAGGACCTCTACCTGCGTGCGATGTGGCGCTCCGACATCGTCGGTTGTCAGTTGTTCTCCGAGCCCGGCGCGGGCAGCGACCTCGCGTCGCTGCAGACGAAGGCCGAGCGCGACGGCGACGAATGGGTGATCACCGGACAGAAGGTGTGGACCTCCGGCGCACAGTTCAGCGACATCGGCGAGATCATCTGTCGCACCGATGCGAGCCTGCCCAAGCACAAGGGTCTCACCGGCTTCATCGTCGACATGCACGCCCCCGGCGTCGAGATCCGTCCGCTTCGCCAGATGACCGGCGGCGCGAGCTTCAACGAGGTGTTCTTCAACGAGGTTCGCGTGCCCGACGACCACCGTCTCGGCGACGTGAACAACGGCTGGAACGTCGCACTCACCACGCTCATGAACGAACGCGCCTCGATCGGCACGATGGGTGGCGGCGAGACCTCGATGTGGACGCGACTGCTCGCAATGATCCGTCACTACGAGATGGACAACGATCCGATCGTTCGCGAGATGCTCGCCGACCTGTACATCAACACCAAGATCCAGGGCTACACGGGCCAGCGTGCGATGGACAAGATTCGCGCGGGCCAGACCCCGGGCCCGGAGATGTCGATCGGCAAGATGGCGCTCGTCGACAACCAGAAGCGGATGAACGACCTCGTGTCGCACATCCTCGGCGCGAAGCTGCAGGCCGACACCGGCGAGTGGGGCACGTATGCCTGGAGCCAGCTGCTCCTCGGCGCACCCGGCATGCGCATCGCAGGCGGTTCGGACGAAGTCATGCGCAACATCGTCTCCGAGCGCGTGCTCGGCCTGCCCAAGGATGCGGGCATCGACTCCAAGTCGCCGTTCAAGGACCTGAAGGTCGG
>CAYXIY010000017.1:0-20268 GCA_964465475.1 uncultured Acidimicrobium sp.
TTGCGGTCCTTGGTGATCGGGTGATGCAGCGTGACGATCGTCGGGAACATCTTTTCGATCTTCTGGATTCCGTAGCCGAGGCACTGGTTGTCGTGCACGAGGTCGAAGTCGTCGATTCGTGCCGCGAGCGCGCGTTGCGCACGGATGCTGAACGAACGCGGCTCGCCGAAGGTTCCCTTGAGGAATTGCAGCACTTCGACGGCGTCGGGCCAGGACTTGATTTCCCAGTAGGCAGGGAAGCGACCGGGATAGAGGTCGTTGAAGATGTCGAGGCTTGGCAGCTTGTGCAAGGGGATGCGCGGGTCGAGGATCGGATAGGGCTGACCGGCGTACACCTCGACGTGGTGACCGAGGTCGACGAGCGCCTTGGTCAGGTGACGCGTGTAGACGCCTTGACCACCGACATGGGGCTTCCCGCGATAGGTCAGATAGGCGATACGCAACGGCCCGTTGGGGTCAAGCGGGGGCCGCATAAGGGTTTCAGCCTACCTGTGGATATCCCCCGAAGGTCAGGCTGAACGTGTGGCGGAGCGGTCGGCCGGGCTCGACGACGACAGGTACGACGTTCGGTGCGTTCGGCGGACCGGACTGCGGTTCGATGCACAAACCCTCGACTGGCTCGTCAAAGACGACCCAGTGCGTGCAGTCGCTACGCATGGTGATCGACACCCCGTCGTCGAACGTGACGGTTGGATCGATGAGTGCATCGACGAAGCAGTCGTCGTGCGGACCCGGAGTCGGAGGAACGAGCTCGCCAGTCGGAATGCCATCGGCGCCTCGGACGTACATCGCGCGAAACGAATGTTGAAGGCGAACTGGGGCGACGAACCAGGGGTGCCAGCCAACTTGAATCGGCATCGGCTCTGTCGAACGAACCTCGAGTTCGAGATCGAGTGAGTGGTCACCGAGTTCGATCGTGTGGATCACCTCGCCACCGAACGGCCACGGTGAGGCGAGGTCCGTTCGCAGCACCGCGCGCGACGTCGCTTCCTCGACGACGTTCCAACGTTGATTGATCGTCGTGCCGTGCAGTGAGTGCACACCGGCATTCGCATTGAACTCGAACGACCTTGCATCCCAGTCGAGCCGCGCGTTGCGTAATCGACCTGCCCACGGCGCCATCACGTAACAACCCCAGCCGAACAGCCCACGTGTCGTGTCGGTGACCAGTCGTTCGCGCCCGGCGATGACGAGCGACGACAGTCGGCCACCGTCGTTCGGCGACACCGTCAGGCGAACCGAACCGCGTTCGAGCGAGACGGTCATTGCCGGGCTCGGCGGGACGACACGAGGAGGCCGATGAGGACCGCCACGAAGAGGACGATGAACGGCAGGTCGCCGAGTCGCGAATAGAGGGTGCGTCCGCTGCGCAGTGGAACATCGCGCACGATCACGGCACGCTCGCTCACCGCAGTGCGGTCGAACACGTCTCCGTCCGGTGAGACGAACGCCGAAAAACCAGTCGGTGAAACCTGCACGAGCCAGCGGTCCTGCTCGATCGCACGCAGCCTGGATGACGCGATCTGTTGCGACTGGAGGATCGTCCCCGTGTAACTCGAGCCGTTGGTCGGATTGATGATGAACGTGGCGTCACGTTCGACCCCTTCGTTCGCGCGACCAGAGAAGAACACTTCCCAACTGATGACGACTCCTGCGGTGGTTCCGGAGACCTGCAGCGACGCGGGAGTCTCGCCAGCTTGGGCGTCGCGCGGGATGCGGTCGACGGGTGCGCCGAGGGCCTCGAGTAGCCCGCGGAGCGGAACGAATTCGCCGAAGGGCACGCGACGAACTTTGTCGTAGCGATCGGCGAGCGTGCCGTCGACGTTCACGACCACCTGGGCGTTGGTGAAGTAGCGGCGGTCGACGTCTTCGGTGATCCCAACGACGAAGGGTGCGTTGAGTCGAGTCGCCTCGGCGGCAATCTCCTCGCGTTCGACGCTCGAGTAGAAGTCATCGACGTCGATGACGTTCTCGGGCCAGACCACCATGTCGAGGTCGTCCTCGGCGATCAGCCTCGTTGCGGCGAGGTGGCGCTCGACGACGTCGCGTGGGTTGGTGTTGATCGCGAGGGTGCCTTGCGGGCCGCCCCCCTGGACGGCTGCAATTCGGCGTGTCTCCCCGAGGTCGTGAGCGTGCGGGGAGATCTCGACGGCGACGAGCAGCGCCGCGACGACCACGAGCACTGACACGGCGTTCCTGAACCACGTCGCGCGTGACGACGCAGCGATGATGACTCCGATCGTCCACACGACGAGGGTGACGAACAGTGGGCCACCGAGTCTGCTGAGCGGCGCGAGTGGCGACGACGCCGTTGCGATGGCGAGCGACGCGAGTGGCACGCCACCAAAGGGGAACGAAAGACGCAACGCCTCGGCGAGAGTGTGAGCGAGGACCACGCCGACCAGAGGAAGTCGAGCTCGCGGCCCGAGGATTGCAGCAAAGCCGTGGAACGTGGAGAACAGCACCACTGCGATGAGGTATCCGGGCGCGGTGAGGAACCACATCCATCCCATCCCGGGTGCGAACCATGATGCGGCAAAGACGAACCCGAGCATGAAACGTCGACGAGGGGACGACCCCATCGTCTTGCGAGTCAGCGCGACGAAGATCGCAACGCCAACGATCGATGACGGCCACCAGCCCCATGGCGGAAGGCCGAACGCGACGAGGGCTCCAGCCAAGCTGGCTGCGGCGAGCGTCGATCGCTGCGGTGTCATCGTGAACTCAGTCCTTCCACGACGAGTGACGCTGCACGTTGGCCGTCGGCAATGCACGCCGGGATGCCGATGCCCCGGTGGCTCGCACCTGCGAGCACGACACCTGGCGCATCGATGCGGAGTCTTTCTTCCAGCGCGGCAACGCGTGCTTCGTGGCCTGGCCTGTATTGCGGAAATGATTCGACCCAGCGTGTGACGCGCTGTTCATGTGGCTGTAGGTCGCAGTCGAGGTGCCAGTTCAGGTCCGCGAGCGCGAGCCGCACGAGCGTGTCGTCATCGTGGTGGTGCATCGGCATGCCGTCGCGACCGAGTGAGACACGCAGGATCATGTCGTCGTTGGCATTGCGCAGGTGTTTCCACTTGTTGGAGGCGAACGACACTGCCGTGATCGCGGTTTGTCGCGGTTTGGGCACGAGATATCCGCTTCCCGTCAACCACTCAGGCCATTGGGATCGGGCGACCGCCAGACAGACCATCACGATGCTCGCATGCTCACGATTCTTCAGATCGTCGGCAACGAACGGACTCAGTGTGCGCATGAAGTGAGCCGAGTGTCGAGCGGGAGACGCCACGACGACCGCATCGGCGCGCAGATCGCCCATCGGGCCCACGACGACGTAGCCACGGCCGTCACGGGAGATCTCCGAGACCGACCACGACGTTCTGACATCGACCCCGTTGCGCCGGACGAACTCGGAGGTTGCATCGACGAGCGCAGACATGCCTCCCCGGGGGGCTGCGAACACCGCTCCTGAGTCGCTGCGAGTGTGCAACATTGCGCGAGCCGCCGACATCAAGCTCCCGCGACTGCGGATCACTTCATCCAACTGCGGCATTGCCTGCACGCTGAAGGAATCGGTGTCGGTCGCATAGATGCCGCCAACGAGCGGATCGACTGCTCGCTCGAGAACTTCGTCTCCACAGCGCGCCCGAATCGCCGCACCGAGTGAGGTGGCGGAGCGACCAACTCGACGCGGCAAGAGAGGTTCAAGGGATGCCCGCAACTTCGCGCGCGGTGAGTAGAGGGAGGTGGACCAGATTGACCGCAACGAACCAGGAACCCCGAGCACCGTGCCAGAGGGGATGTCGTGCAACTCATCGTGCCAGATGTATGCCTCACCTGTCGCGGGATGGACGAGGTCGTCGCCAAGTCCGACGAGAGTTGCGAGGCCAATCGCCGCCGGCGATCGCAGCAGGAATGCATCGGCGGATTCGTCCAGCGAGGAGAGGCCCGCGAACGGCGACGCACTGATCACTCCACCGAGACGTTCGCTTGCCTCCAGAACGGTGATGCGTGCGTTCGGGTCTTCCTGGAGGAGTCGAGTGGCAGTGGCGAGTCCGGTGATGCCGCCACCGATGACGACCACGTGCGACTGATCGCGGTGGCTCGACATGGTCAGGAGCGAACGTCGACCACGCGGCGGGCGAGTGCGGCGATGACGGTCTCGTCGTCGTTGACGCAGGCGGTGCGGTCGAAAACGAGACCGAGGCGCTCCGCGTGGGACTTTGCCTCGATGTCAAGGTCGTAGAGCACTTCGAGGTGGTCGGCGACGAACCCGCACGCACTGACGAGCACGCCACTCGTCGAACCATCGCTTGCGAGCTCGTCGATCACGGCAAGGATGTCGGGTCCGATCCATGGTTCGGGTGTGCGACCGGCCGACTGCCAAGCGATCGACCACTGTGAACCCTCGGTGAGTCCGAGACGAGAGGCGACGGCCTCTGCGGTGGCGCGCAACTCGTTCGGGTACGGATCGCCACCGTCGATGATTCGCTGAGGCAACGAGTGCGCCGTGAACAAGACCTTGGTGTCGCCTGGCATCGACGCGCGCCTGCTTGCCATGTCGCTGGCGATGAACTCGACGAACGCAGGTTCCGTGGCCCATGAGTCGATGCCGTGGACCGTGATCCCGTGCGGTGTGGCCGCTTCGCGCGCGCGACCGACGTATTGACCGATCGAGTACGAGGAAAAGTGCGGGGCGAGGACGAGGGCGACGAGTTCGGTGAATCCGTCGCGCGCGAACTCCTCGACGGTCGCCTCGATCATCGGGTGCGCGTGCTTCAGTCCGAGTCGCACGGAGTACGTCCCCGGTTTGAGTGCGTCGAGTTGCCTTTGCAGCTGGTCTCGTTGGGACTCGGTTCGCTGGGCGAGTGGCGATATTCCACCGATCGCGTCGTAGCGAGCGGTCAACTCGGCGAGCAGCTCAGGTGTCGGGGCTCGGCCACGACGAATGTCGGTGTAGTACGGGAGGATTTCGTCCTGGCTACGCGGCGTGCCGTACGCCATGAGCAACACGCCGATCTTGGTCATTTCACTACCGTGCCGTTCGTTCGTGGACGTAGCGAACGACTTCGCTCAGCACGTCGGGGTTCGTCTCGGGTTGAACTCCGTGGCCGAGGTTGAAGATGTGTCCAGGATGACCCGCATTGTCCGCGAGCACCGCATCGACTCCGGCAAGGGCATCTGCAACACCTCCGAGTACGCGCGACGGATCGAGGTTGCCCTGCACGACGAGATCGGCGCCGAGTCGTCGGCGCACATCGGAGATCGACGAGCGCCAGTCGAGGCCGACGACCGCACACCCCGTTTCGTGGATCGCCTCGAGAAGGTGGTCGCACCCGACTCCGAAGTGGATTCCGGCGACGTGCGGATAGCGATCGGACAGTGTCGCAAAGACTCGTGTCGAATGCGGGAGGACAAAACGTCGGTACTCCTCGACGGTGAGCGATCCGGCCCACGAGTCGAAGAGTTGATACGCACGAGCGCCGTGGTCGAGCTGGCTCGCGATGGAGGCGATCGCATGATCGGCGAGTCGTTCCATCACTCGGTGCCACGTGGCTGCGTCGTTCGACATGAGTGAGCGCGTGACCTCATGTGTCCTGCTCGGACGACCTTCGATCAAGTAGCTGCCGACCGTGAATGGCGCACCGGCGAAGGCGAGGAGTGGCACGCGAAGCTCCGACACGAGCAGGTCGATCGTCTCACCGACGTACGGCGCATCCACGTCCGGCTCGTACGGACGCAGCCGATCGACGTCGCTGGCAGAACGAAGTGGTCGTTCGGCGACCGGTCCCGTTCCCGGTGCGACGTCGATGCCGAACCCGATGGCATGCGCCGGAACGACGATGTCGCTGTACAACACCGCGGCGTCCACGCCGTAACGAGTGACGGGTTGGAGCGTGATGTCGGCAGCAAGTCGCGGGTCCTTGATCGCATCCAAGATGCTTCCCGAGCCACGAACGGCGCGATATTCGGGGAGGCTACGCCCCGCCTGACGCATGAACCACACGGGCGTATGCGAGGCCTGTCTGCCCGATGCCGCGAGCAAGAACGGATCGGTCTGCGCGAGGACGCTCATCGCCCACACGCTATCGGCGGTGGGTTCAGGGGTTCCTGTCGTGACGCGACGTGCGGTGAACTTCGCCGATCAGCAACGCCTCGAGACGCTGCGTGCGCAGTCGGGCGGGCGGGTGTGACGAAAGCGCACCGGCGAGCGTGCCGACCGATTCGTCGACGCGGTGCTCTCTGGTGAATCGCTGCAACGCTCCGAGCAATTGTTGACCGAATCCCATGCGCATCGCTCGTGCATCGGCGGCATACTCCGCTCCGCGACCAACCGCGTTGCTGAGAGCATTCGCGATGAGTAGTCCGCTGTAGAAGACCTTCGAGATCGCGGTGAGGAGGAACGCCACCACTCGAGCGACGAAAGCGAGGGACGCGTACTCGGGTCGCAACATGTGGTCGACTCGTTTGCTGATGTCGCGCAGCGTCGTGCCGAGGCGTGCGAGACCGATGATCGGCAAGCTCATCCATTGGGCGAACGTGAGACCGATGGTGTGGCTTCCGAGGTGGTGGCT
This sequence comes from uncultured Acidimicrobium sp., assembly GCA_964465475.1. GTDB lineage: Bacteria > Actinomycetota > Acidimicrobiia > Acidimicrobiales > Ilumatobacteraceae > UBA3006. Next base: position 6,576 of record CAYXIY010000017.1, read on the forward strand.
CAATTCGTGTGCGAGCACACCGGTCAGTTCGTCGTGGGTCAGGTTGCGTGCGGCATACGAGGAGACGACGAGGAGGTGACCGCCGCAGGCGAAGGCGTTCAGGTCGTCGGAATCGACGACCGCGAGCACGAATCGTTGTCGAGGGATGCCGTGTGCCTTCGCCACGATCGTCCAGGCGTCGCTCAGGCGAACCAACTCGTCGGCGTTCGCCCGTCGCGCACCGAGCACCTTGGTGAAGATGGCGCGCTGCACGGGGCGCAAGAACAACAGCGCACCGCAGGCAAAGGCAACGGGCACGAAAAGTGCATATGACATGCCGATGGCCTGGTTCACGGGGATCCAGATGATGCCGATGGCGACGAGCCACACGGGAAGGAGTGCCACGACCGGTGCGAGCGCGGTGAATGCAGAGAAGTCGACCTCGCGGCGCTGTGCAGTCACTCCATCATTCAACCAGCACGACGGCGCACGCTCGGGGCGCAAAACAGGACTCAACTAGCGTGGGAAGCACGATCTCAAAGGAGGAACGATGGGCGCAGCAGTGATTCCGGGAGCAGAGGAGTGGTCGCACACGACGTCGTCGGAGGCAGGTGTGCTCGTCGTCCATGGCTTCACCGGCAATCCGTCGTCGATGAGGGAGTTGGCGCAGGCGTTCGCTGACGCAGGCTTCAACGTCGAGCTTCCGCGTCTCGCCGGACACGGAACTGAAGTTGCCGACCTGATCGGCGCACGCTGGGCCGACTGGTCGTCGGACGCCGAGGCCGCGTATCAGAAGTTGGCGAAGCGTTGCTCGAAGATCGTCGTTGCGGGATTGTCGATGGGTGGAGCGCTCACGCTGTGGCTCGCATCGAAGCACGCCAACCTCGCCGGCATCGTGTGCATCAATCCGGTGACCCAACCACTCGGCGACGACATGATGGCTGCGATCAAGGGGATGGTGGACGGGGGAACCGAGACGTTCCCCGGCATCGGAAGTGACATCGCGGACCCGGACGTGAGGGAGAGTTCGTATCCCGAGACCCCGCTGCGCGCCCTGATGTCGCTCATGGTGGACGGCGTGACGCCGCTGTCGACGTCCTACGGTTCGATCAAGGTTCCACTCATGCTCTTCAGTTCCCGCAACGACCACGTCGTCGAGCCTCAGCAAGGCGACTTCCTCGCCGCGAACTACGGCGGGTCGTGTGAGCGCGTGATGCTCGAGCGCAGCTTTCACGTCGCGACGCAGGACTACGAAAAGGACGTCATCAACTCACGTGCGGTCGAATTTGCTCGCTCGATGACGAGCCGGTGACGATGCTCGCATCGATCCCGAGTCCGTCGAGCGGGAGCCTGCACCTCGGACCACTCACGCTGAACGCATATGGGGCGATGATCGCCCTCGGCGTGATCGTCGCGGTGTCGGTCGGAGGCAGGCGTCTCGAGGCGCGCAACGCCGGAACACGTGACGACATGAGCGCGATCGCGATGTGGGGCGTTCCCGCAGGCGTGATCGGCGCGCGGATCTATCACGTGATCACCGACTGGGATCGATTTTCCGGTGACATCGGAGCGACGATCCAAATCTGGAAGGGTGGTCTCGGTATCTGGGGTGGCATCTTCCTCGGCACGATCGTCGGTGTCGCCGTAGCTCGTCGTCGTGGATTGTCGCCGTCAGCGGTGCTGACTGCCGTCGCTCCCGGGCTTGCATTTGCGCAAGCGATCGGACGTTGGGGCAACTGGTTCAACCAGGAACTCTTTGGTCGTGCAACGTCGTTGCCGTGGGCGTTGCGCGTCTCGGACGACACTGCCGTACGTGCGGGTTTCGAAGCGGGCACCACCTTCCACCCGACGTTTCTCTACGAGTCGCTGCTGTGCGCCGCTCTCGGTTTTGGCCTCATTGCGCTCGATCGGCGTGTGCCGATGAAGCCTGGACGTCTCTTCGCCTTCTACGTGGCCGGATACACCGCGTTTCGCTTCTTCATCGAGGGCCTGCGCATCGACCCCGCACACTATGCAGGTGGTCTGCGCCTGAACCAGTGGGTGTCACTCGTCGTGTTCGCGTGTGCAACCGTGGTCATCGTGGCGATGCGAGGCGTTCCCGCAACGAACGAGCAAGTTCCTCCGGAACCAGCGGAGTGAAGTACTCGCCGGTCGACACCTCGGCCGCGGCGATGTAGCGCATCACATTCGGGGCTCGCCACGGTGAGACGATCTCGACGTTCAGCCATGCGTCGGCCGACGTCTTCGGACGCTGGTTGATCCACAGCATGTAGGGCGGCGTCGTACCAAAGTAGGTCGTGAGTCGCTGCAGCGCATCCTGCATCGCAACGGCGAGCCCACGGCGCTCATCGTTCGACAAGTCGGCGAGGCGGCCGACGCGTCGCCGGGGAGCAATCTCGAGTGCGACCGGATAGCTGGATGCAAAGGTGACGCTCGTCGTGGTCGTGTCGTCGGATGTCACCGACAACTCCTCACGGGTAGATGGTGTCCAGCCGGCTTCGACGCGCGCAGCCGTGCGTTGCGGTACGTGATCGAATGCATACAGCTGTCCGTGCGGATGGTCGATCGTGGCGCCGACGTCGCGACCAGAGTTTTCGAAGATGAGCACGCTCGACGTGCCTGGTCGCTCGAAGTGAACGGTGCTGCGCTCGGCCCACAGGTCGACGATCGAGGCGACGTGTGGCGCGCTCAGGCTCATGAATCGTGCGTCATGGTCGTCCGAATAGAGGATGACTTCGCACCGACCATCGGGCATGGCCGGCCACCTGTTCGGGATCCACGTCGTGGAGTAGGGCTGTGGCGCTTCGAGTCCGCCGACGCAGAACGGGCAACTCGTCGACGGCAGGTTGGGGCGGTTCTGGCGCGAGCCGACGACGTGGACGACGATGCCCGTCGTGGGATCGACCCGTGGGTTGGAAGGGGCTTCCCCGTCGCGTTGGGCCATAGTGCGCTTCTCACGGTACCGTTCGCAGCGGTGTCCGATTCGAAGTCCCACTCGTCGTTCGTGCACGTCGGCGACGACCGTCTCTCCGTCGTGGTCGACCTGCGACACGGCGTCCCCGCCATCGTCTATTGGGGGGCTCCGCTACGACGACCCGACTCAACCGATCTCGAGTCGATTGCTCGTGCGACGCAACGTCCAGTCGAGCACGGTGGCCTCGACGTCGTCGCACCACTCACCCTCGTCGCCTTGCACTCGAGCGGAACGACGGCGCGTCCAGGTCTCGAGGGTCACCGACCAGGCGGGCGGCAGTGGGCCCCGGTGATGTCGATGCGCGAGTCGTCGGCCGCACCGACGTCACTGCGCGTCACGTCGGTCGACGCCGTCGCCGAACTGGAGCTCGTGACTTCGATCGAAGTCGTCGAGGGTGTGATGGTCGTCGACGCGACGGTCGCAAATCGTGGGTCGAGTCGCTACCTCCTGACGACGCTTGCAGTGACGTTGCCGCTGGACCAGCAAGTGCGTGACGTCGTGTCGCTCGGAGGACGATGGGCGAGGGAGTCGCACGTCGAGGTGTCGTCGTTCGATCTCGACGTGTCGGTCGAGACGCGCAGTGGTCGTTCGTCGCACGAACGACAACCGTCGTTGTGGTTCACCGAACGCGGCGTGACGCACCAAACGGGACGAACGTGGTCGACGCATCTCGCATGGAGTGGAAATCATTCGCTCCATGCCCAGCGACTCGCCGATGGCCGCAGTTGCGTGCAACTGGGTGAGTTGTTGCATCCAGGCGAGGTGTGCCTCGAGCCGGGAGAGCAGTATTCGACTCCACGGGTCGTCGCCACGTATTCGCCGAACGGACTTTTCGGCGTTGCCAACCTGTTGCACGGGTACGTCCGACGTGGTCGTCACTCGTCACCGCGGAAGGTGATGCTCAACACGTGGGAGGCGGTGTACTTCAAGCACGATTTTGACACCTTGGTGCGCCTCGCCGAGCGGGCAGCGCGCGTCGGCGTCGAGCGTTTCGTTCTCGACGACGGCTGGTTCGGTTCCCGCCGTGACGATCGGCGCGGGCTCGGGGATTGGGTCGTGTCACGCGAGGTCTATCCCAACGGTCTGTCTCCGTTGATCGATCGGGTGCGTGGCCTCGGAATGGACTTCGGCATCTGGGTCGAGCCCGAATGCGTGAACGAAGACAGCGACGTCTATCGGGCCCATCCCGAGTGGGCACTCGTCGACGTCGGTCGCGATCCGTTGCGAGCGCGCAACCAGCTGGTGCTGAACCTCGCACATCCGGATGCGTTTGCACACGTGCTCGGTCAACTCGATCGACTGCTCGCCGACCACGACATCTCGTACGTGAAGTGGGACATGAACAGGCCACACGTCGCAGGTAGCGGAGTGACTGGTTCGGCCGGCACGCACGCGCAGACCACTGCGGTGCATCGACTGATCGACGAGTTGCGTCGTCGCCATCCGAACGTCGAATTCGAGTCCTGTGCGTCGGGTGGAGGTCGCGTGGATCTCGCCATGGTCAGCCGGGTCGATCGAGTGTGGGCGAGCGACACGATCGATGCCCTCGAGCGCCACGAGATCCATCGTGGGCTCACATTGACACTGCCGCCCGAAATCGTCGGTAGCCACATCGGATCGCGGGTCGCGCACACGACCGGTCGGCGACACACGCTTGCGTTCCGTGGGCTCACCGCGATGTTCTTCCACCTCGGTATCGAATGGGACCTGACGAGTGCCTCGGAAGACGAACTCGATGCGCTGACCGCACTCGTCGCGCTGTACGTCGAGAAGCGGGAACTGCTTCATCGAGGCACGTTCTCCTATTGCGACCTTGCACAACCCCTCGTCGATCCATCGGCGGTGGCCTACTGCACGATCGCATCCGACGCGAGCGAGGGACTCGTGTGTTATGCACAACTGCGCACCGAACGACACCAGACTCCCGACGTGATCAGAATCCGTGGTCTCGACCCCGATGCGTCGTATCGCGTCGCCGTCGTGGACGTCCCAGGCGGTGTGCACACGATGGGTCGTCGACAACCCGAGTGGCTGACGAGTGGCGTCGTGATGCGTGGTTCTGACCTCGAGACGATTGGCATCCAACCGCCGGCGATCGTGCCCGAATCTGCAGTGCTCTTCAGCCTTCATCGCCAATAGCCTGAAGGGCTGTGACGCCCCCCGAATCCAGCGCCCGACTGTCGCGCGACGTCGTCGCCAAGGTCGCCCGACTTGCCCGGCTCGACCTCACCCCAGATGAATTGGACGTGATGACCACCCAGCTCGCCGGAATGCTCGACCATTTCAGCGACATCGACAAGTTGAAACTCGATGACGTGGCCCCCCTCGCTCAGCCGCTTCCGCTGAAGAACGTGTTGCGTGACGACGTGGTCAAGCCGAGTCTCGATCGCAGCGAGGTGCTTGCAGTTGCCCCCGCCGCCGAAGACGGCCGGTTCCGAGTGCCGCCGACGATCGGATTCCAGGACTGATGTCGACGTTCCCTTCGGTCGTCGACATTGCCGCCAAGGTGGCAGATGGGTCATTGAGTGCGACGAGCGTGCTCGAAGAGCATCTCGGTCGCATCGGCGAGCGCGAGACCGACATCCACGCGTTCAACCTCGTGACCGCGGACAGCGCTCGCGCCACGGCGCAGTCGATCGACGATGCCGTCGCCAAAGGCCGACCGGTCGGTCGCCTCGCTGGCGTGCCGATTGCACTCAAGGACAACATGTGCACCCGCGGCGTGGAGACGACGTGTTCGTCGAAGATCCTGCAAGGGTGGAAGCCACCATACGATGCGACCGTCGTGACGCGTTTGAGCGCTGCGGGAGCGGTGTTCGTCGGCAAGACGAACTTGGACGAATTTGCGATGGGCTCGAGCACGGAGAACTCCGCGTTCGGCCCGACGCGCAATCCTCTCGACACGACGCGCGTGCCGGGCGGATCCAGTGGCGGCAGCGCAGCCGCGGTCGCTGCGGGATTCTCGGCAGCAAGCCTCGGTAGCGACACCGGCGGCAGCATTCGCCAACCAGCGGCGCTGTGTGGATTGGTCGGCGTGAAGCCGACCTATGGCATGGTGAGCCGTCAGGGATTGGTCGCGTTCGCGAGCAGCCTCGACCAGATCGGCCCGTTCACGCACTCCGTGGCCGACGCCGCTCTCGTCATGGAGGTCATCGCTGGTCACGACGAACTCGATTCGACGTCATTGCCGCAGCCCGCACCGAACTTGACCGCCGTCCTCGACCGTGGAGTCAAGGGCATGCGCATCGGTCGCATCACCGACCTCCCGGAGGGCTGTGAGCCCGAGGTGCTCGCCCAACTCGACTCGGCATTCGAGGCGTTACGCAGCGCCGGTGCCACGATCGTCGACATCGAGTTGCCCTCGTTGTCGTACGGCCTGACTGCGTACTACTTGGTCGCACCCGCCGAAGCGAGCAGCAACCTCGCACGGTATGACGGCGTGCGCTACGGCATGCGCGTGGACGCAGCCGACCTGAACGCGATGTATGCAGCGACTCGCTCGGCAGGCTTCGGTGCGGAGGTGAAGCGCCGCATCATGCTCGGCACCTATGCGCTCTCCGCGGGATATTTCGACGCCTACTACGGCAAGGCCCTCAAGGTGCGCAGGTTGCTCGCCGACGACTTCGCCCGCGCCTATTCCTCCTGCGACGTCATCCTCACCCCAACGTCGCCGACGGTGGCATTCAAGCTGGGTGAAAAGACGAACGATCCGCTGACCATGTATCTGTGCGACGTGTTCACCATCCCGACCAACCTCGTCGGTCACGCGGCGATGAGCGTGCCCTTCGGACGCGGAGCGCACGGACTTCCGGTGGGCGTTCAAGTGCTCGCACCGGCACTCGGCGAGGAACCGATGTTCAAGGTGGCAGCCGAGTTGGAGCGCGCGCGATGAGCAACGCAGCAAGCGCCCCGTCGAATGCCGTCGCCTTGCCCGACGGCTGGGAGATGGTCGTCGGTCTCGAGGTGCACGTCGAGCTCGACACCAAGACCAAGTTGTTCTCTGCGAGTCCGAACCGTTTCGGTGACGAGCCGAACACGAACATCGACCCCGTCACGCTCGGCCTACCCGGAGCGTTGCCGGTGTTGAACCGACGCGCAGTCGAACTTGCGATCCGTCTCGGATTGGCGCTCAATTGCACGGTGCAAGCGAGCACGTTCCACCGCAAGAACTACTTCTATCCCGACCTGCCGAAGGCGTACCAGATCTCGCAATACGACCAGCCGATCAACGTGAACGGATACCTCATGTTGCCGGGTGACGTGAAGATCGGCATCGAACGCGCACACCTCGAGGAAGACACCGGCAAGTCGACGCACTTCGGGGGTTCGAGCGGCCGCATTCATGGCAGCGACTACTCACTCGTCGATTTCAACCGCGCGGGTGTCCCGCTCGTCGAGATCGTCTCCAAGCCCGACATCCGCAACTCCGATCAGGCACGTCAATACGTCGCCGAATTGCGCAGCATCCTGCTTGCCGTCGGCGCGAGCGACGCGAAGATGGAAGAGGGCTCAATGCGCGTCGACGTGAACGTCTCGGTTCGTCGCACCGGCGAGCCGTTCGGTACGCGTTGTGAGATCAAGAACGTGAACTCGATCCGTGCGGTGGGCAAGGCCATCGACTACGAAGCGCGCCGTCAGATCGACGTCCTCGAGTCGGGCGGAGTGATCCGTCAAGAGACTCGCCACTGGGACGACGCCGAGGGTCGCACGCACACGTTGCGCTCGAAAGAGGATGCCGACGACTACCGGTACTTCCTCGAGCCAGATCTCGTGTTGCTCGATCCGGACACCGAATGGGTGGATGCGATCAGGGCATCGCTCCCGATGCTTCCCGCCGAGCGCCGAGTGCGACTTGCGACGATCACCGGAGCGAACAAGGAGAGCGAGGCGATCTACGTACTCGTGGAGCGAGGGCAGGACGACTACGTCGCCGCCGTCGCCGAGGCAGGAGGCGATGCAGCGCGTGCACTCGTCTACGTGCAGCAGGCATTCGCTGAGGAGGGTTCGAGCCCGAGGGTTCCTGCCGCCGATCTCGCGAAGCTGACGTTGCTCGAGCGCGACGCGAAGGTGACCGCGACGCAGGCAAAGACGATCCTCGGTGAACTCGTCGCCAACGGTGGTGGTGACGCCGCACAGATCGCGGCAGCCAAGGGGTTCGAGGCGTTGGACACGAGCGCGGTCGAGCGCATGGTCGACGACGCGATCGCTGCCCAACCTGATGCGTGGGCGAAGTACTGCGCCGGCGAGGAAAAGGCCCTCGGTGCCATCGTGGGCGCCGTGATGAAGGCCTCCAAGGGGAAGGCAGACGGCAAGGTCGTCACCGCAATTCTGTTGTCCCGAAAGGGTTAAACGCCGAGTTGCGGAAACTTGTTAGGCATGCCTAACATGGCGCAATGGCATCCAGTTTCCTCATCACCCTCCGCGAAGGTCTCGAAGCATCGCTGATCATCGCGATCCTGCTCACCTATCTCGGCAAGACCGGTCGCAAGCACGAAGCCAAGTACGTCTGGTGGGGAACTGGCGCCGCGATCGCCGCATGTCTCATCGCCGGAATCCTGATCTACGTGCTCGTCGATGGACTCCACGGCAACGCAGAGTATGCAGTCGAAGGTGTCATCGCACTTGCCGCAACCGCAGTGTTGACCCACATGATCTTCTGGATGCGCAAGAACTCGCAGAACCTCAGTGCTGAACTACGCGAGAAGATCGACCGTTCAGCCAAGACCGCGGTGCTCGTCATCGCGTTCGTCGCCGTCATGCGCGAGGGGCTCGAGACGGCACTCTTCCTCCTCAGCGCCGAGACGGAGTCGGCGTCGGGGTCCAGCGTGGTGATCGGTGGACTCATCGGTCTCGCGCTTTCCGTGGTCATCGGTTATGCGGTCTTCGCGGGTGGCCGCAAGGTCAACTTGAAGGCCTTCTTCACGATCACCGCCGTGTTGCTGCTCCTCTTCGCGGCCGGCCTGGCCGGCAAGTTCGTGCACGAGTTCCGTGAACTGATCGTCGGTGATGTCACGGCGGGAGACAACTGGCTCGTCCAGCCAGCGTGGTCGATCGAGTCGGGCATCTGGTCGAGTGGAACGTTCTACGACTTCATGCGCGGACTCTTCGGTTGGCACCGTGAAGCAGAGAACATCCGAGTGATCACCTACTTCGCGTATTTGATCCCCGTCATGTACTTGTACTTCCGCAAGCCCAAGACGTCGAACAGCTAGTCCGACGACAACGCGCGCGACCTTCCAACTATCCTGATCGGAATGGGCAAGCCTTCCGAGACTCCAGTCGACGTCAAGCCGCGGAGTCGTGACGTCACCGACGGCAACCAAAAGGCGGCCGCACGCGCGATGCTGCGTGCCGTCGGTTTGACCGACGACGACTGGGAGAAACCACAGATCGGACTCGCCAACGCGTGGAACGAGGTCACCCCCTGCAACGCGACGTTGCGCCGGTTGGCCGACAGCGCTCGGGTCGGCATCCGTGCGTCGGGAGGTGTGGCTCTCGAATTCGGCACCATCACGGTGAGCGACGGCATCAGCATGGGCCACGAGGGCATGCGCGCCTCGCTCGTCAGCCGCGAGGTCATCACTGACAGCGTCGAGACCGTCATTCATGCCGAACGAATGGACGGCTTCATCGGGCTCGCCGGATGCGACAAGAGCATCCCCGCGATGTTGATGGCAGCCGCACGACTGAACCTGCCGAGCGTGTTCGTCTACAACGGCTCGACGCTCCCTGGAGTGCACAACGGCAAGAACATCGACATCACGACGGTGTTCGAAGCAATCGGAGCGTGCGCTGCGGGAACGATGTCGCAGGAAGAACTTGGTGAAATTGAACGTGCAGCCTGCCCAGGCGAGGGAGCGTGTGGCGGAATGTTCACCGCCAACACGATGTCGTCGATCGCCGAAGCGCTCGGCATGAGCCTTCCCGGCACCGCGTCGCCACCAGCGGTCGACAAGCGACGAGAGGACGACGCCAGGCGTGCGGGTGAGGCAGTCGTGAACCTCACGCGACTCGGCATCTATCCACGCGACATCATGACGAAGAAGGCCTTCGAGAACGCGATCGCCGTCGTCAACGCACTCGGAGGCAGCACGAACGCCGTGCTGCACTTGCTTGCGCTTGCAAACGAGGCTGGCGTCCAACTCGACCTCGAGGACTTCAACCGCATCGCCGCAAAGGTTCCGCACATCGCCGACACCAAGCCCGGTGGGAAATACCACATGACCGACATCGACCGAATTGGTGGCGTGCCCGTCGTGTTGAAGCACCTCCTGGACGCAGGTTTGTTGCACGGCGACGTGATGACCTGCACCGGCAAGACGATGGCGGAGAACCTCGCGGAGATGAACCCGCCAGCGCCCGACGGCGACGTCGTGCATCCGCTCAGCGATCCCATCCATGCCGAAGGCGGCATCAACATCTTGAAGGGGTCCCTTGCGCCAAATGGTGCCGTGGTCAAGGTCGCGGGTCTGACCAAGGATCAGCTGACCTTCGAGGGAACCGCACGCGTCTTCGACGGTGAAGATGGAGCAATGGCGGCGGTGCTTGCGGGAGACATCCAGCCCGGCACGGTGATCGTGATTCGTTACGAAGGCCCGAAGGGCGGCCCTGGCATGCGTGAGATGCTCGCCATTACCGGCGCATTGAAGGGTGCGGGTCGTGGCAGCGACTGTGCGCTCATCACCGACGGTCGCTTCAGCGGTGGCACGTGGGGGTTCTGCATCGGTCACGTCGCGCCGGAAGCGGTCGATGGCGGCCCAATCGCGTTCGTACACAACGGCGACAAGATCCGCATCGACGTGCCGACGAAGTCGCTCGACGTGTTAGTCGACGAGGCAACACTCGCCGAGCGACGCAAGGGCTGGAAGCCGAACCCTCCGCGTTACACGAGTGGCGTGCTCGCCAAGTTCGCGAAGTTGGTGCAGGGTGCCGACAAGGGCGCGATCACGAACGTGATCGGCTGAGGCGCCGAGCAAGCGTCCTGCTCACGACGAGCAACACGCCGAGTGTGATCGTCGCAACGATGATGAACGGCGTGGCAATGCCTTCGGCGAAGACGAGCCTGCGCACTGCAAGCCCGCCGACCACCGTGACCAACCACGTGACGGCGAGGCTCGAGCGACCGTAGGGGTCCTTCCAGCTCCGCGACGCGAACCATCCCGCGACCAAGGCGATCAGGAACGGCGCAGCGGTTCCGGCGACGCCTCCGAGCGACACACCTTCGTCGTGGTTGCGTCGCCCGACGGCGACGAAGACGACCACTGCGACGACGTCGAGCGCCGCCCAGATGAACCGGCGGTTAGGCCTCGTCGTAATACTCGCGACCAAGGTGCGTGATCTGGTCTTCGCCCATCATCCAGCGCAAGGTGTTCTTGAGCTTGGTCAACTGCACGAAGAGGTCGTGTTCTGGATGGAGTCCGGGGGCGACTTGTGGGCTCTTGTAATAGAACGAGAGCCATTCCTGGATTCCGCCGAGGCCTGCGCGTTGGGCGAGATCCATGAACAGCACGAGGTCGAGCGCCAACGGAGCGGCGAGGATCGAGTCGCGGCAGAGGAAGTCGACCTTGATCTGCATCGGGTAGCCGAGCCAACCAAAGATGTCGATGTTGTCCCAGCCTTCTTTGTTGTCACCGCGCGGTGGGTAGTAGTTGATCCGCACCTTGTGGAACACGTTGCCGTAGAGCTCCGGGAACTTCTCCGGCTGAAGGATGTCCTCGAGCACGCCGAGCTTCGACTCTTCCTTCGTCTTGAAGTTGTCCGGATCGTCCAACACCTCGCCGTCGCGGTTGCCGAGGATGTTCGTCGAATACCAACCGGCTAGTCCCAGCATGCGGGCACGCAGCATCGGTGCGAGCACGGTCTTCATGAGGGTCTGGCCCGTCTTGAAGTCCTTGCCCGAGATCGCGACTTTCTTCTCGGTCGCGAGCTGACGCAACACCGGAGTGTCGACTGCGAGGTTCGGTGCGCCGTTGGCGAATGGAACGCCCTCGAGGATCGCCGCGTAGGCGTAGAGCATGCTCGGGGCAATGGTCGGGTCGTTCGCGTCGATCGCCTTCTCGAAGGCCTCGAGGTTCATGTGTGCCGGGCCGGGCTCGATGAAGATCTCGGTCGAGGCACACCAGATCATGACCAGGCGGTCGACCTTCTTTTCGTCCTTGAAGCGGTTGATGTCCTCGCGGATCGACTGCAACATCTGGCGCTTGGAGATCTTGCCCATCACGTTGTCGGCGTCGATGTTCTTCACGTAAGTGCGGTCGAACGCCGCCTTCATCGGGCGAACCTCACGCAGGGTGTCGGCGATCGCCTCGATGTGCTTGGGGCCCTCGAGCACGCCGGCTCGGACCGCGGCGACGTAGGCATCATCCGGGAACGGATCCCAGGCGCCCCAGACGATGTCCTCCAACTTGGCGAGGGGGACGAAGTCCTTGATCAACGGGGAACGGCCGTCGGTGCGCTTGCCGAGACGGATGGTGTCCATCTGGGTGAGCGAGCCGATCGGTGCACCGAGACCGCGCTTGGCGAGTTCAACGCCGGCGATCAGGGTGGAAGCAACTGCGCCGAGCCCGACGGTGAGGACGCCGAGGCGTCCCTCTGCGGGGGCGACGGTTGGCTTGGAAGTAGGCATGGGGTCTCCTCGAACGAATGACCCCATAAGGCTACGCCCCGCAGACACCGTCGGGAGTCATTGAAATCAGGCGGAAACGTGGACTTCGACGGACTTCGAGAACAAACAAATCACATCGATGAAATATGAACTCGTATGAAAGAAGTTTTACAGATGTGAGATGAGTGTCGCACGAAAGGGACACAACTTTCTATTTTCATTCACATGTTTCGGCGGAACATGGTGTTATTGACGACCCTCACGTTATTCGTCGGGGTCCTTGGAGTGAGAAATGCGATCGCTGACGTCGCCGGTGGTGCGACGACGAACTCGGCGACGCGAATGCGGTTCGTGTCGACGGGAGATGCGCACACATGCGTCATCCTCGACGACTTCACTGTCCGGTGCTTCGGTCTTGGAAGCGAAGGACGACTGGGCTCCGAAGCGACCACCAACATTGGCGACAGCGTTGCCAATGCGGTGGCAAATTCGGCGGCGGTTGGTCTCGGGTCGCGGCGGACGGCCCGAGCCATCGCCGCGGGTTCTGCACACACCTGCGCGTTGCTCGACAACGGTGACGTGAAGTGTTGGGGATACAACGCTGATGGCCAGTTAGGACGAGGAACCACCGATTCGCGTGGAGACTCAAGTGGTGAGATGGGCGATGCCCTGGCCCCGGTCGACCTCGGCACAGGTCGAACTGCCACGCGCATTGCCGTCGGCGCCCACCACTCGTGTGCGCTTCTCGACAATGACACCGTCAAATGTTGGGGACGAAACGACTTTGGTCAGCTCGGATACGGGGACACGGTGAATCGTGGAGACGGACCGAACGAGATGGGATCAAGTCTTCCGACTGTCGCCTTTCCGACAGGGCGAACGCCGATCAACATCGTCGCTGGAGGGAACCACACCTGTGCGCTTCTCGACAACGGCATGGTTACCTGCTGGGGCGCTAACGATTACGGACAGTTGGGCCAGAACTCAGTGATCAACATTGCCGATGGCAGCACGTCGGCGACAGTTGCCAACACCACGCCAATTGCGCTCGGAAGCGGTCGCAGCGCAACGGCACTTGCTGCAGGCGACCTTCATACGTGCGTCATTCTCGACAATGGGTCGGTGAAGTGCTGGGG